>JBGSBQ010000051.1:0-12431 GCA_041730475.1 Sphingomonadaceae bacterium | reverse complement strand
AAGCCAAGCCACTGGTGGGCGTCATCATGGGGTCGTCCTCGGACTGGGACGTGATGCAGAATGCCGTTGCCATCCTCAAGCAGTTCGGCGTGCCGTTCGAAGCGCAAGTGATTTCTGCGCACCGCATGCCGGATGAAATGTACGCCTACGCCAAGAGCGCGCGTGCCCGTGGCCTGCGCGCCATCATCGCCGGTGCCGGCGGTGCGGCCCACCTGCCGGGCATGGTTGCGGCCATGACCATCGAGCCGGTGCTGGGTGTGCCGGTGCCGTCCAAGTATCTGCGCGGTGAAGATTCGATGCTGTCGATCCTGCAAATGCCGAAAGGCGTACCGGTCTCGACCTTCGCCATCGGTGAAGCGGGTGCCGCCAATGCCGCGCTGACGGCGGTCGCCATGATCGCCGCCACCGACGCCGCGCTGGCCGATCAGCTGGAAGCCTTCCGCGTGACCCAAACCGAGGCCGCCAAGGCCATGACACTGCCGTTAGCATAATGAGTACTCCGAAGTCTACCGCCATCCTCCCCGCCGCCCAACCCGCCGCCTGGCTGGGTGTCATGGGTGGTGGCCAGCTGGGCCGCATGTTCGCCCACGCCGCCCAAGCCATGGGTTATCAGGTGGCCGTGCTGGAACCGGCTGACGCCTGCCCGGCCGGGCAGGTTGCCCAGCGCCTGATCAATGCCGCCTACACCGACGCCAGCGGGCTCGACGCGCTGGCGGCGCAGTGCCTGGCGGTCACCACCGAATTCGAGAACGTCCCGGCCGACAGCCTGTCGCGTCTGGCGCAGCAAGTGTTTGTGGCACCGAATGCGCACGGCGTGTCGGTGGCGCAGGATCGTATTGCCGAGAAGCGTTTCTTTGTCGATTGCGCGCCCAAGTCGGGTGTGCTGCCGGCACCGCACAAGGTGATCGCCAGCCAGCAGGATATCGATGCGATCGAGGATGAGCTGCTGCCGGGCATCCTGAAAACCGTGCGCATGGGCTATGACGGCAAGGGTCAGGTGCGCGTGCGCAGCCGCGACGACGTGCGTGCCGCCTTTGACAGCATGGGGCAGGTCACCTGTCTGCTGGAAAAAATGCTGCCGCTGGCGTATGAAGTGTCGGTGCTGACCGCACGCGGTGCCGATGGCGCCTCGGTGGTGTATCCGATCGCTGAGAACGTGCACCGCGACGGCATCCTGTTCACCACTACCGTACCGGGGCCGAATGTGTCCGAGGCCTGCGCCGTGCAGGCGCAGCGGGCAGCGCAGGTCATCGTGGCCGAACTCGGCTACGTCGGCGTGCTGTGCATTGAGTTCTTCGTGCTGGCCGACGGCAGTCTGGTGGTCAATGAAATGGCGCCGCGTCCGCACAACAGCGGCCACTACACGATGGATGCCTGCATCACCAGCCAGTTCGCGCAGCAGGTACGCGCCATGGCACGGCTGCCGCTGGGCGATGTGCGCCAGCATTCGCCGGCCGTGATGCTGAACATTCTGGGCGATGTCTGGTTCGACGGCGACAACGTGCGCGAACCGGCCTGGGATCAGGTGCTGGCGCTGCCGGGCGCCAATCTGCACCTGTATGGCAAGGACGATCCACGCCGGGGCCGCAAGATGGGCCATCTGACGCTGGTGGCGCCGACGCTGGAACAGGCGCAGCAGCAGTTGCTGGCGGCCTGTACGATCTTGGGTATCGCGCCGTGAGTGAGCAGCATCCTGTAGCAATCGAGCAGGCCGCCGCGGCGCTGGCCGCCGGCGCGCTGGTCGCGTTTCCGACCGAGACCGTGTATGGCCTCGGCGCCGATGCCGAGAATCCGCAAGCGGTGGCGGCCATTTATGCGGCCAAGGGCCGGCCGCAAGACCATCCGGTAATTGTGCTTGTGGCGCCGGAAGCCGAGCTCGATTACTGGGTTAGCGAGATTCCGGCGGCGGCGCGCCTGCTGGCCGCCGCCTTCTGGCCCGGTCCGCTGACCATGATTCTGAAACGCAACGCGCATATTCCCGATGCCGTCTCGGGCGGACAGGATACGGTGGGCATCCGTTGCCCGTCGCATCCGGTCGCCGTGGCGCTATTGCGTGCGTTTAAGGGCGGCAAGGGCGGGGTGGCGGCGCCATCGGCCAACAAGTTTGGCAACGTCAGCCCGACCACGGCGCAGCATGTGCGCGATGAGTTCGCCGGTGAAGTGGGGCCGGGACTGGCGATCGCCGACGTGCTCGATGGCGGTTCCAGTCAGGTCGGCATCGAATCGACCATCCTCGATCTGTCGCGGCTGGCGACCCACGGGCCGGTGCTGTTGCGGCCCGGGCACATCAGCGCGCAGCAGATTGCCGACGTGATCGGGATGCTGCCGGCCGCGCCGGATCAGGCTGCGCCGCGCGCTTCCGGCACGCTGGAGTCGCATTACGCGCCGCACACGCCGGTGGCGATGCTGGCCAGTGCCGAACTGGCATCGGTGTTGCCGCAACTCGAAGCACGCGGCCGCAAGGTGGCGTTGATCGCCTGGTCGGCCCCGGCCGGTCAGGGCATCTATCACACTATGCCGGCCGAGCCAGTCGGCTATGCCTATGGCGTGTATGCCGCGTTGCGCACGATGGATCAGACCGGCTCCGATCTGATTCTGGTCGAAGCGCCGCCGCAGGATGCTGCGTGGCTGGGCGTCAACGACCGGCTGCGGCGTGCCGCCTTCGGTTCGGCCGGTATCGTCGAGGCGCTGCTGCGCTAAGCGCTGACAGTGCACGCTGTATTGCTTTTCTGCTATGATATTCTTCACCCCGGCCGGCCTTGTGCACGCCCGGCGTCCCCGACTTATCATGGAAGAATCGCATGCGCCCCCACTCGTCCCTGTCCCTCTCCCTGTCCACCGTCCTCTGTTCCCTGCTGCTGGCCGCTTGCGGCGGCGGTGGCGGTAGCGGCGGCAGTGGCAATGGCAGCGTTATTGTGGTGCCGCCGCCGCCACCCGTTTCGCTGCGCGGCAAGCTGATCGGCAACGCCAGTGTGGTGCCGGTCAGCGCCGGCACCGGCAGCGTCACCACGCTGGACCCGGCCACCTTCAAGCAACTGCTGGAAGCGGCCCAAAAGGGCAGCAGCGCCATCACCGGCACACCGACCTGTGCCGTCACTACCTATACCGTGCGTTACCATACGGTCGGCGCGGCCGTCGAGGACACCGAGGCCAGCAGCGCCATCATGGTGCCGTCCGGCGCTGACAGCAATTGCAGCGGCGCCCGCCCCGTGCTGCTGTACGCGCATGGCACCTCGGTGCAGAAAAGCACTGACATGGCCAACCTGTCCGGCACCGAAGCGCGGCTGGTGGCTGCCATGTATGCGGCGCAAGGCTACATCGTGGTGGCCCCCAACTACGCTGGCTATGCGGGCTCCACGCTGGCCTACCATAGCTACCTCGATGCCACCCAGCAGTCCGACGATATGGTCGATGCGCTGCGTGCGGCACGCCTGTCGTTTGCTAGCATCGGCGCCAGCGATTCCGGCCGCCTGCTACTGGCCGGTTATTCGCAGGGCGGATACGTGGCACTGGCGACCCAGCGCGCCATGCAGACCAAGTATGCGAGCGAATTCAACGTCACCGCCGCGGCGCCGATGTCCGGTCCCTACGCGCTGCTGCAGTTCGGTGATGCCATCTTTGGCGGCGCGCCGACGCAGGGTTCGAGCGCCTTCCTGCCGATGCTGATCAATGCTGCCCAGCGCGCCGGCGCCGCCCTGTACACCAGCCCCGGTGACGTGTACGAAGCCAAATATGCGAACGGCATCGAGACGCTGTTGCCGGGCACGTCCAGTCTCGGCGAGCTGGTGGCTGCCGGCAAGCTGCCGAACGACGTGCTGTTCGCGCAGGACTCGCTGCCGCAGGCGGCCGGTTACAGCAGCTTCTTCGGCGCCGACCATCTGGTCAAGTCGAGCTACCGCCAGAGCTATCTGGCCGACCTGCAGGCCGCCCCCTGCAACACCAGCCACGCCAGTCCCTTGGCCTGCACGCCAGCCCAGCCGCTGCGCCGCTGGCTGCTGAAGAACGATTTGCGCACTTATGTGCCGGCCGTGCCGCTGCTGCTGTGCGGTGGCGATCAGGACCCGCTGGTGCCGTTCCTGAATGCGGAGAGCGCGGCCGCCTATTTCAACGCCCAAGGCAAGGCGGCTGGCACGCTGACGCTGCTCAATCTGGACGGTGCGCTGGGCTTCGATGCCTACACCGGGATACGCCAGCAATTCGTGACGGCGCGCCAGGCTTTGCGGCTGGCCACCATCGTCGCTGGCGGCGATGGCGACAAGGCGGTACGCGACGCTTACCACGCCGGTCTGGTGGCGCCATTCTGCATGCGTGCCACGCGCGATTTCTTCCAATCCGCACCAATCCGGTGAGTTTCTTTCACTTACGCCGTGTAATCTTGTATGCAACATTGCAACGCCCAAAAGCAGGGCGTTGCTTTTGGTCAAAAACGGCGTTATTTACAACTTTTTCCCTATACAAGCCTTGCTAAGGCTGGCATATTAGTCAGGTCGCGAATAGCACGGCCGTTCGGATCAAACAAGAATAATCTTTACAGGAGACAACATGCGTCATACCAAACTTGCACTCGCCGCGATGGCCCTGGCCGTACTCGCAGGCTGCGGTGGCACTTCATCGCAACCCGGCAATCAAACGCTGCGCACCAAATTCAGCGCCCAGGTCACTTTCGGCGATAGCCTGTCAGACGTTGGCAGCTATGCGGTCGGCACGGTTGCCGCACTGAAGGGCGGCAAGTTCACCATCAATGGCGATAACACCGCCATCAATTCTGCGCTGACCGGCAAGAACTGGAGCGAACTGGTGGCCGCCCAGCTGGGCCTGCCAGCACCATGCGCCGCTGTCACCGGTCTGGATGGCGATGCCACCAAAGGCTTGTCGGTTCCGGTGGTGGCCCATGCCGGCTGCTACGGCTATGCGCAGGGCGGTGCCCGCGTGACCAACCCGGTTGGCCCAGGCAACAAACTGACGGGCAGCTCGCTGGGCGGCCTGACCTATCCGGTCGCCACCCAGATCGCCAACCACTTGGCGGCCACTGGCGGCAAGTTCAAAGGCGATGAAATCGTCTTCGTGATGGCCGGCGGTAACGACGTCCTGTTTAACCTCGGCGCGCTGACGGCCGCCGCCACCGCTGCCGGCAATGCCGCCGGTGCCGCTGCCGGCGCCACCGCTTACGGCCAGAGCCTGGTAGCCCAGCTGGCTGCCAAAGCCACCGATCCGGCCACCGCCGCGCAAGCGATCGGCATCGCCATGGCGACCGAAAGCGCACGTCCGGGCAGCACCCAGACCACCATCACCCAGACCGCGATCGGCGCTGCTGCTGTGCAGCCGGGTGCCTCGTCGGTCGCGTCGCCGGCCGTGTATGGCCCGATGGTCGCCAAGGCGACGGCCGATGCCACCACTGCCGGTACCGCTGCCGGTGCCAAGGCCGGTGCTGACTATGCTGCCGCGCATGGTCCGGAACTGGTCGTGGCCATGGGCCAGGCGGGGACCGAACTGGCGAACCTGGTGAAAAACCAGATCATCGCCAAGGGCGCCAGCTATGTCACCGTGAACAACCTGCCGGACGTCTCGATCACCCCATCGGCACTGGCGCAGTCGGCCTCCAGCCGCGCACTGATCAGCGCGATGGTGAATGCCTTTAACACCGCACTGGCCACCGGTCTGGGCAGCGACAGCAAGATCCTGCTGGTCGACGTGTTCACCGTCAGCCACGATGAGTCGGTCAACCCGGGTCCGTATGGCCTGACCAATGTCACCGAACCAGCGTGCGACCTGAGCCTGGCGAAAAACGCGCTCGGCACCTCGCTGACCTGCAACGCCTCCAACGTCAAGTCGGGTGATGTCAGCCACTACTACTTCGCCGACGACGTGCACCCAACGCCATTCACCAATCTGCTGCTGGCCCGCTTAGTGGCCGAGAAGATGGTGATCAAGGGCTGGCTGTAAGTTGCATCCAATAAGAATCCGGAGACTATATGAAATTGCATAACACCGTAAAACTGCTGGCGCTGGCCGCCGCGATGACTGTGGCATCGGCCGCTTCGGCACAGACGGCCGGCAGCTGGCTGGGTACGCTGGGCATCAACAAAATCACGCCGAAAGTCGACAGTGGTGACATCGACGCGCCAGCACTGCCCCATACCAAGGCCGACGTCCGTTCCGATACCAAGCCACGCTTCGCGATCGCCTACATGTACACCGATAACATTTCGGCGGAACTGGATCTGGGCCTGCCGTACAAGCACGACCTGATTGGCGCCGGCGCCATCGAAGGCACCGGCAAGCTCGGTGATTCGGAAGTGCTGCCACCGACGGCCTTCGTGCAGTATCGCTTCCTGCCGGCGAATGCGATGTTCCGTCCGTATGTGGGCCTGGGGATCACCTATGCGCACTTCCAGAAGGAACGCGGTTCGGGCCAGCTGACGGCGCTGCTGAATACCGGCGGCCCGGCATCGACCTACAAGATCGACAACAAGTGGGCCGCCAGCTATCAGGTCGGCGGGACGGTACGCATCAATGAGAAATGGTTTGTCGACGCCACCGTCATCAAGACCATGCTGAAGACCGATGTGCACTTCTCGACCGGTCAGAATCAGACCGTCAAGCTGAACCCGTTGGCCGTCAGTGTCAGCATCGGCTACAAGTTCAACTAAGCCGTCCAGACGTTAAAAAACCGCCGCAGCCGGTCAGGCTTGCGGCGGTTTTTTTTATGGGGCGCGCTTACAGCAGGGAGCGGAACTGGCCGCCGTGAAAGATCAGCGGCGCCACGGCCGGCGTGGTGATCTGGCATTCCTCGACCTCGCCGACGAAGATCACATGGTCGCCTTCCGGATAGCGGCTGCGGTTATGGCATTCGAACCAGGCCGCCGCGCCCTTCAGGATAGGCTGGCCGGTGCGCGACAGCTCGTATTCGGCCTGCGACCATGGATCGCTGCCACGGGTGGCGAACAGCTTGGCCAGATGCGCCTGTTCGGACGACAGTACATTGATCACGTAATGCGAATTGCCGCTGAAGATGGGCATGCTGTTGGCCGCCGTGCCGAGGCTCCACAGCACCAGCGGCGGCGTCAGCGACACCGAGTTGAACGAGCTGGCGGTCAGGCCACGAAAGCTGCCGTCGGCCAGGCGCGTGGTGATGACGGTGACGCCAGTTGCAAACTGCCCCAGCGCTTGCCGGAAATGGGCCGTATCGAAGGGGAGGTCTTGCGCGCGGGGGGAGCTAGTGTTCATGAGAGGCCTGAGTATTTCCGCCATTATGCCAAGAATTCGCCGGGGCTGCCGAATTGCTACTGCTCCGCTTGCAATACAGACGGTTCGCAACAGGTTCATTGCCGACATGCGTCAGGGGTGGGGTGTATTTCTGCGGTGCAGAACTGAAAGAGCCCTTGTTTGAGCTAATGCCGTTCAACTAAAGTGCTGTAGCGTGCGCTTGCACCCCACAGCAAGATCCGGGGTCAGACCCGCCGGGACTCGGCGTCCCCGTCTGACCCCAGCGTTCCGCCATCGGGTTTTGCCAGCCGACCTGCGCCTTAACTGAACAGCATTACCTCGTCTGCAGGCCTATTTCATATAGCTATCTACTGCATCGTTATAATTATTTTTTATTCGTTTAAGTAAGGCAGGATTGTTCTTATATTTTTCTTGTAGAACTTCAAATTGTTTCTTTGCACCCCCACAGTATTTGTCAATGTTGCGGTTCATTTTATCTTGCTCCTTTTTTTCAAGATCCGATCCAACTTCACCAGAAAAATGCTCACACGCAAAAGAATTTGATATGAAAACTCTGATGTCGAGCGCTAGCTTTTCGTTGGCAATAACTCCTTCTGAAGTAGTGATAAGCAAGAAAAAGCAAGGTATTTTCAAATATTTAATTATATTAAAATCCATTACTTGACCAATGTGGATTATCTCGGCCTTTGAATTTTTGTACACCATAAGCTTAAGCAACTGCAATAAGTTGCTTGTTTAGCCCATTACGTGGGAATGTATGAATTTTTACGATGTCACCTGAAGCATTTTTAATCTCCATATTCGTCATTTGGCGAATTGAAAAAATATGGTGTGTTGAATCTTCGTGGCTTGATATTTACCTTGAAGTCGTGGCGCCCAATCGGTGCCATGACAATTTCGCGCGGCACGGTTCGTCACAGATGTCATACGGTTCTGGTTCTTCCTGACGATTTTCAGTACGCCCCGTGGTAAAGTAGCCATATCTAGTGGTGACACACCGTCAGGTACTGGCACACCTCACCAACGTCACCTTTAGGATGGCAAAAATTAACCATACGAAAGCGGTAAGTCACTGATTTATTGGGGATGGTATGAGTGAGGTTGCGATACTGGGCGGCGGGTGTTTCTGGTGCACCGAGGCGGTGTATCTGGAAGTGAAGGGCGTGGCTGCCGTGGCGCCGGGCTACTGCGGCGGCGCGCAGCCGGATCCGACTTACGAACAGGTCTGCGCCGGCACTACCGGCCATGCCGAAGCGGTGCGGCTGGAATTCGATCCGGCTGTGATCAGCTATCGCACGCTGCTGGAGATCTTCTTCACCATCCACGATCCGACCACGCTGAATCGCCAGGGCAATGACGTCGGCACCCAGTACCGCTCGGTGATTTTTTATCAGTCGGTGCAGCAGGAAGCCATGGCGCGCGAGGTGATTGCGGCCATGGCGCACGTATGGGATGCGCCCATTGTCACCGAATTGGCGCCGGCCCAGACCTGGTATCCGGCCGAAGCCTATCACCGTGATTACTTCCGTCAGCATCCGCTGCAAGGCTATTGCGCCTTCGTGGTGGCACCCAAGGTCGCCAAGTTCCGGCAGACCTTCCAGCAGCATTTACGGTAGACGAGGGGCGTGCATGAAGGTAGTCATCGTTGACGACACCCATATCAATCTGGTGCTGATGTCGCGGCTGGTGGACAAGCTGCCCGGCGTCGACACCGTTACCTTCCAGTCGGCGCAGGCCGCGCTGGACTGGTGCAATGCGAATGACTACGACCTGCTGATCCTCGATTACATGATGCCGGACATGAACGGTCTGGAACTGATCGCGCGGCTGGCGGCGCCGCTGGAGCAGCGTCCGCCGGTGCTGATGGTCACCGCCAGCATGGACCTTGAAGTGCGCCACCGGGCGCTGGAAAACGGCGCCAGCGATTTCCTGATCAAGCCGATCGACAAGGTCGAATTCCTGGCCCGCACCCGCAACATGCTGGCGCTGCGCAGCGCCACGCTGAAGCTGGAGCACCGCGCCAGCTGGCTGGCCCATGAAGTCAGCAAGGCAACCGCCGAACTGCGCGCCAGCGAGCAGGAAACCATCATGCTGCTGTGCCGCGCCTCCGAGTACCGCGACCCGGAAACCGGCGCCCACATCCAGCGCATGGCGCACTATTCGCGCCTGATCGCCAATGAACTGGGGCTGTCGCTGCAGGAGCAGGACGACTTGCTGAACGCGGCGCCGATGCACGATATCGGCAAGGTCGGTACGCCCGATCACATCCTGCTGAAACCGGGCCGCCTCGATGACGCCGAGATGGCGGTGATGCGCCAGCACGCCGTGATCGGCTACAGCATCCTGAAGGATTGCCAGGCCCGCATGCTGCAACTGGCAGCGCAAATCGCCCACACCCACCACGAGCGCTTTGATGGCAGCGGCTACCCGAACCAGCTGGCCGGCGAACAGATTCCGCTGGCCGGACGCATCGTCGCGGTGGCCGATGTATTCGACGCACTGACCAGCGTGCGCCCGTACAAGCAGGCCTGGAGCATGGACGATGCGCGCCAGCACCTGCTCGATAACTGCGAGACCCATTTCGATCCGCGCTGCGTCGATGCGCTGCTGCGGCGCTGGAGCGAGGTCAAGGCGATCCGCGCACGCTTCCGCGACCGGCCACAGGATTAGGAGCTGCGCATGCCACTCCAGCGCCTGCAAGCCCGGGTGATGCATGCCCTCGGCGTGAGCGATGCCGCCAGCCTGGAACAACGGCTGGCCAGCCTGCGTGCCAGCGGTGAAGGGGCGCTGGCGCAGGGCTTGTCCGAGCTGCTGGCGGACGCCGCCCAGCCCGACCAGCAGGAACTGACCGAGCAAATCCTTGACCAGCTGCCGATCCCCGTGTTCGTCAAGGACCAGGCCGGGCGCTACCTGCGCTTCAATCGGCGCTTTGAAGAATTCACGCAGCGCAGCCGTAGCGAGATCCTCGGCCGCACCATCGACGATTTTGCTTCGCCGCGCTGGGCTGCTGCCACCAAGGAGGAGGATGCGGAAGCGTGGCGTACTGGCCGCATGGTGACCAGCGAGCGCCGCCTCGCCAGTTTCGATCCGCCAGTCGATGTGCTGGTCAGCCGGATCGTGATCCATAGCGGCGGCCAGTCGTATATGCTGGGCTATTTCATCGACAACAGCGAGCAGCGTGCGGCCCGCAGCGCGATGCAGCGCGCGGTCGAATCGGCCGAAGCAGCCAGCCGCGCCAAGAGCGAGTTCCTGGCCAATATGAGCCATGAAATCCGCACTCCGATGAACGGCATCCTCGGCATGACGGAGCTGGTGCTGGAATCGGCGCTGACGCCGGAGCAGCGCGCCGATCTGGCGCTGGTCAAGGCGTCGGCCGATGCGCTGCTGCACATCGTTGACGATATCCTTGATTTTTCGAAGATTGAACCGGGCAAGCTGGAAATCGAGGAAGTGCCGTTCGACCTGCGCCAGGTTGTCGACGATACGCTGCGCGCAATGGTACTGCGGGCGCGCCAGAAAGGGCTGGCGCTGGCCAGCGAGCTGCCGGCCAGCCTGCCGCGCATCATGAAGGGTGATCCGGGCCGGCTGCGTCAGGTGCTGATCAATCTGGTCGCGAATGCCATCAAGTTCACTGCCGCCGGCCAGATCACGGTGGCGCTGTCGGCCGGGCCGGAACAGGATGGCCGCAGCGATGTCACGTTTGCCGTCAGCGACACCGGTATCGGTATCGCGGCGGAAAAGCAGCGCATGATCTTCGAGGCCTTCGCCCAGGTCGACGGCTCGACCACGCGCCAGTATGGCGGCACCGGTCTGGGGCTGGCGATCTGCCGCCGTTTGCTGATCCTGATGCAGGGTACGATCAGCGTGCACAGCGAGCCGGAGCAGGGCAGCACCTTTAGCTTCACGGTGCCGCTGTCGCACACCGGCGTGACGCTGGCGGCGCCATTGCTGCCGCTACCGGCCATGCCACTCGAGAGCGGCGGCACGCTGTTGGATGCCGCCGATGCGATGCCGCTCGCCGTACCTGCGCCGCCGGCGGAGCGGCGGCGCGGATTGCGCGTGCTGCTGGCCGAAGATAACCCGGTCAACCCGCGCCTCGCGCTGCGGCTGCTGGAAAAGCTCGGGCATCAGGTGACGCTGGTCGACAACGGACTGGCGGTGCTGGAACGGGCCAGCCGCGACGCCTGGGATGTGATCCTGATGGATGTGCAGATGCCGGGTCTGGACGGGCTGGCCGCGACGCGCCAGATTCGTCTGCGCGAGTTGATTCAGGGTGGCCACGTGCCGATCATCGCGATGACGGCACGCGCCATGGCGGGCGACCGCGAACGCTGTCTGGAAGCGGGCATGGACGATTATCTGGCCAGGCCGGTCGATGGCCAGCAGCTGCGCGAGATGCTGGCGCGCTATCAGCCCGACCCGGCCAAGCAGGTGCTGGACTGGCGCAGCGCCTTGCAGCGCCTCGATGGCGACCATGAACTGCTGCTGGAACTGGCGGCGCTGTTCCTGGCCGATGGCCCGCTGCTGTGGGACGAATTGAGCGCCGCGCTGGCCGCCGGCGACGCTGCGCGCAGCGTGCGCGCGGTGCACAGCCTGAAGGGCGTGCTGGTTAACTTTGGCGCGGCGCGCGCGCTGTCGGTGGCCGAGCAGCTGTCGGCCAGCCTGCATGGTGAAGCTGGCCCGCCGCAATGGCAGCAGGCGGCGCGCCTGCTGCAACCGGAGCTGGCGCTGGTCTACGAGGCGCTGGCGGCGCTGATCGCCGGTGGCAGCGCGGCGCTATTGGCGCCGCTGGCTGCAGCGCCCGCGCCGTCACCATCCGGGTACATATAGCGGCGCGACCACGGCAAGGCGGCGGTACCGCGTCCGGCCTTGCCGCACACGATCTGGTACAG
Organism: Sphingomonadaceae bacterium; assembly: GCA_041730475.1. Taxonomy (GTDB): domain Bacteria; phylum Pseudomonadota; class Gammaproteobacteria; order Burkholderiales; family Burkholderiaceae_D; genus Rugamonas. The sequence continues at coordinate 312 of JBGSBQ010000051.1, read as the reverse complement.
GCTGATCCAGTCCTGTTCGAAGGCATAGCTGCAGCCGGCCAAATACACATGCCAGATGCGGAAGCGCTTGTCGCCGGCCAGCGCGCGCAGACGCTCGGCGCTGGCCTCGAAGTTGTCGGTCCAGATGGCGCAGGTGCGGGCGTAATGGCGGCGTAGATTTTCCACGTCCAGCACTTCCAGCGCACCGTGCTGCATGGCCTTCAGTACTTCGCCCACGTGCGCCAGTTCGCCATGCGGGAACACATATTTTTCGATGAAGGCGCCGCCACCGTAGGGCGTCTCGCCGTTGTCCGGATCGGTCGAGGTGATACC
>JBGSBQ010000050.1:0-12467 GCA_041730475.1 Sphingomonadaceae bacterium | reverse complement strand
CCCCCCCCCCCCCCGGCCCGCAAACCCCCGCCGCCCGCCCGAACACCCGCTTGGCGGCCGCAACGCCCACCAACCCGTAATCCGGCCCTCGGGCTAAAGCGCGCGCGGGTTGGTAAACCGGCCCCCCCGCGTTTCTTTTGGGGTATATTCGTATGTTACACGGGCTAAAGCCCAGCGCCTGCGCGCCCGCGGTAATCTTGGCCCCGGGCGGGGGGGTAACCCGGGGCGCCGCCCAGTTCAAAACTGACGGCGGCCGGGGTATCCATATGGCGCAGCGTGCCGATCGAAGGCAGGAAGCCCTTCTCCGGATTTTCGGCGTAGATGCGGGCTTCGATGGCGTGGCCGTTGATGACCAGTTCATGCTGCTGCCTGGGCAGCGCTTCGCCGGCGGCGACGCGGATCTGCCATTCGACCAGATCGGTGCCGGTGATCATTTCGGTGACCGGGTGTTCGACCTGCAGGCGGGTGTTCATCTCCATGAAGTAGAACGAACCGTCCTGATTGGCGATGAATTCCACCGTGCCGGCGCCGACGTAGCCGACTGCCTTGGCAGCGGCGACTGCCGCTTCGCCCATGGCGGCGCGGCGTTCCGGTGGCATGTTCGGTGCGGGCGCTTCTTCCAGCACTTTCTGGTGGCGGCGCTGCACCGAGCAATCGCGCTCGAACAGGTAGATGCAGTTGCCGAGGGTATCGGCAAACACTTGAATTTCGATGTGGCGCGGACGTTGCAGGTATTTTTCGGCCAATACCTTGTCGTCGCCGAAGGAGCTGATCGCCTCGCGCTTGCAGGACGCCAGTGCTGCCTTGAAGTCGGCCGAGGCTTCGATCACGCGCATGCCCTTGCCGCCGCCGCCGGCCGATGCTTTCAGCAGTACCGGATAGCCGATTTGGTCGGCCTGCGTGTGCAGGAAGTCGGCGTCCTGCTGCTCGCCGTGGTAGCCGGGCACCAGTGGCACGCCGGCTTTTTCCATCAGCGATTTGGCGGCCGATTTCGAGCCCATGGCGCGCATCGCCGATGCCGGCGGGCCGATAAAGACCAGACCCGCTGCGGCGCAGGCGTCGGCGAAGTCGGCGTTTTCGGACAGGAAGCCATAGCCGGGGTGGATCGCCTGCGCACCGGTAGCCAGTGCCACGGCGATGATTTTGTCACCGCGCAGATAGCTTTCCTTGGCGGCGGCAGGGCCGATCAGCACTGCTTGGTCGCAGACCGCGACGTGTTTGGCGCTGGCGTCGGCTTCGGAATAGACGGCGACGGTCTTGATGCCGAGACGGCGCGCGGTAGCGGCGACGCGGCAGGCAATTTCACCCCGGTTGGCGATCAATATTTTTGTGAACATGGTCTCTCTCTTTGCAGCTTGTGGCTGGAAGTTTTTTTATTCGTCGTCGTCATTCGGCACGGTGCCGTCAGTCCGTCATTCCCGCGCAGGCGGGAATCCATGCTGATTCAGCATAGGCTCCCGCCTGCGCGGGAGCGACGTACGGAGGTCAGCAGCCGCACTTTTCCTTCGGTGCCGATTCCAGCACGGCGCCACGGGTGCGCAGGCCCAGCTTGGTCAGCAGATTGCGGTCATCTTCGGCTTCCGGATTCTCGGTGGTCAGCAGCTTGTCGCCGTAGAAGATCGAGTTGGCGCCAGCCAGGAAGCACATCGCCTGCACCGCTTCACCCATCTGACGGCGACCGGCCGACAGCCGCACGCGCGCTTTCGGCATCGTGATGCGGGCCACCGCAATGGTGCGCACGAATTCAAACGGATCGAGCGGATCGATGCCATACAGCGGCGTGCCTTCCACCTGCACCAGATGGTTGACCGGCACCGATTCCGGATATGGATTCAGATTGGCCAGCTGCGCAATCAGGCCGGCGCGCTGCAAGCGCGATTCGCCCATGCCGACGATGCCGCCGCAGCACACCTTCAGCCCCGCTTCGCGTACCCGGCCCAGCGTGTCCAGACGGTCCTGATACTCGCGGGTCGAGATCACGTTGTCGTAGAACTCAGGCGCGGTATCCAGATTGTGGTTGTAGTAATCGAGGCCGGCATCCTTCAGGCGCTGGGCCTGATTCTCTTCCAGCATGCCCAGCGTGGCGCAGGTTTCCAGACCCAGTGCCTTCACTTCGCGCACCATTTCTTCGACCTTGTCCATGTCGCGGTCTTTCGGGCTGCGCCATGCCGCACCCATGCAGAAGCGGGTCGCGCCGTTGTCCTTGGCCTGACGCGCGGCATCGAGCACGGTATCGATATCGAGGATCTTCTTGGCTTCGACGCCAGTGTCATAGCGCGCCGCCTGCGGGCAGTAGCCGCAATCCTCTTCGCAGCCGCCGGTCTTAATCGACAACAGCGTCGCCAGTTCCACGTCGCCGTCCGGGAAGTTGGTGCGGTGGGTCTGCTGGGCCTTGAACATCAGGTCATTGAACGGCAGATCGAACAGCGCCAGTACATCTTCCAGCGGCCAGGTGGCGGCGGGCGGCAGCGTGATCGGCGCCGTTGGACGGTGCAGCTGGACGGTTTTCGGTTCTTGCAGGGTGTTCTGGGACATCGTATTTCCTTGGTTCGTGCAAATCAGTCAGGCTGCTGGCCAGTTAGGCAGCAGGGTGAAATCGAGGTGCTGGGCTGCCGCTTGCGCTGTTGCTTCCGGCAGCCGCGGGATGCGGCCCAGCAGCGGCGCCGGGATGCGCTCTTCCAGCGCGGCGATGTTTTCGTCGATGTAGGGCATGTCGTCCTGGGTTTCGTTGGCGACCCAGCCGGCCAGCATCAGGTTGCGGTTGGCGATCGCTTCCACCGTCAGCAGCGCATGGCTGATGCAGCCGAGGCGCATGCCGACCACCAGCACCACCGGCAGGTCGAGCTGCTCGGCCAGATCGGCGGTATCGAAGGATTCATTCAGCGGCACGCGGAAACCGCCCACGCCTTCGACCACTACCGCGTCGGAGGCGGCGCTGACTTCGATGTAGGCGGCCAGTATCGGCACCGGCGAGATGTATTCTTCTTCCAGTTCGGCGGCGATGTGCGGCGCCGCTGCTTCCTTCAGCAGGAATGGCGTGGTGATCGATTGCGGCAGGCTGACATTGCCGGCGGCGGCCAGCATGTCGCAGTCGTCGTTGTGCCACTTGCCGTTGCGCTTTTCGGCGCCGGCCGCTACCGGTTTCATGCCGCAGGCGCGCACGCCGGCTTGCACCAGCGCGTGCAGCATCGCGGCCGAGGTCAGCGTCTTGCCGATCTCGGTATCGGTGCCGGTGACGAAGCAGGCAAAGCGCGACGCCATGCCGGCGGCTGCAGGTGCGGGTTGCACTTGCGTAGTAATGGGATCGTCTAGGCTCATTTCACATCCTTTGCTAAGAGTTCCAGCGCATTCAGTGCGGTGATCAGTTGCGCCACTTCGGCGCTGCTGTGGCCTGCGGACAGCGTCACGCGCAGGCGCGCGGTACCGGCGGGTACCGTGGGCGGGCGGATCGCGCCGACCCACAGGCCTTGCTGGTACAGTGCGGCGCCAGCGGTCATGGTTTCGGCATTATCGCCGATCACGATGGGCTGGATCGCGGTGCTGGACGGCATGCGCTGCCAGCGCTGTAATTGCAGGCCGGCGTCCATCTGCGCTACCAGCGCGCTCAGGTGGGCGCGGCGGGTGCGGCCCTCGGCGCCTTCGATCAGATCGAGGCTGGCCAGCAGCGCGTGCGCCAGTGCCGGTGCGCCGGCCGTGGTGAAGATGTAGGGACGGGCTTTCTGGATCAGTGTTTCGATCACGATTTCATGCGCCGCGACGAAGGCGCCACCGACGCCAGCGGCCTTGCCTAGCGTGCCGACATAGACCAGATACGGCGAGCGCAGGCCGAAGTGTTCCAGCGCGCCGTGACCATTTTCGCCCAGCATGCCGAAGCCGTGCGCGTCATCGACCACCAGCCATGCACCGTGCTGTTCACACAGGGCCAGCAACTGCGGCAGGTCGGCCAGATCGCCGTCCATGCTGAACACGCTGTCCGTCACCACCAGTTTGGTGGCGGCGCTGCTGGCGGAAAGCAGTGCTGCCAGTGCCGTCAGGTCGGCGTGCGGGTAGACGTGGACCTTGCTGCGTGCCAGCCGGGCGCCGTCGATCAGCGAGGCGTGATTCAGCGACTCGGAGAAGATTTCGGCATCCTTGTCGCCCGCCGTCAGGCCGCTGATGACGGCCAGATTGGCCATGTAGCCGGTGCAGAAATACAGCGCACGCGGCGCTTCCAGATGGGCGCCGACCATGCCGGCCAGCCGTTCTTCCAGCTGGGCGTGGGCGCGGCTGTGGCCCGAGATCAGGTGCGAGGCGCCGCTGCCGGCGCCGTACAGCGATGCGCCTTCTTGCAGCGCGGCGGCCAGCGCCGGATGGCTGGCCAGTCCCAGATAGTCATTGCTGCAAAAGGCCAGCAGTTCGCGCCCGGCCACCGTCACGCGCGGGCCACACGGTGATTCCACCACGCGGCGCTTGCGGATCAGGCTACGCGCTTCCAGCGCCTGTAACTGGGTGTCGAGTTGGGTCAGCAACTGCATCATGCGCCCGCCAGTACCTGCTCGAACACGGCCAGCGTGTTGGCGGCCAGACCGTCGATTTCCTCGTCGCTGAGGATATACGGCGGCATCATGTAGACGGTCTTGCCGATTGGCCGCATCAGCAGTTCATGCTCGGTGGCGGTGGCGAAGAAGCGGCGCGAGAAATCGGGCGCAGCATCGATGGCGTCGAAGGCCCAGATCATGCCGCGCTGGCGGAAGTGCTGCACGCGCGGGTGCTGCGCCAGCGGTTGCAGCGCCGCTGTCAGGCGTGCCGCCTTGACGCGGTTGGCGTTCAGTACATCGTCTTCCTCGAAGATTTGCAGCGTCGCCAGCGCGGCGCGGCAGGCCAGCGGGTTGCCGGTGTAGGAATGCGAGTGCAGGAAGCCGCGCGTGACGTCGTTGCTGTAGAAGGACTGATAAATCTCGTCGCGCGTCATCACCAGCGACAGCGGCAGGTAGCCGCCGCTGATGCCTTTCGACAGGCACAGGAAATCGGGCCAGATGCCGGCCTGTTCGCAAGCGAAGAAGGTGCCGGTGCGGCCGCAGCCGACCGCGATTTCGTCGAGGATCAGGTGCACCTGATGGCGGTCGCACAGGGCGCGTACCAGTTGCAAATAGAGCGGGTCGTGCATCGCCATGCCGGTGGCGCACTGCACCAGCGGTTCGATGATGATGGCGGCGATGCGGTCGGCTTTTTCGATGAACAGGCGTTCCACATCGGCGGCGGCGCGGCGTGCCACGTCCTGCGCCGTTTCGCCGTCGGCGGCGAGGCGGGCATCGGGCGACATCACGGTTTGCGAGGCGCGCAGCAGCGGGCCGTAGGCGTCCTTGAACAGCGCCACATCGGTGACGGCCAGTGCGCCGATGGTTTCGCCGTGGTAGCTGCCCTTGAGGCAGACGAATTCCTGCTTGTTGGCCTGGCCGTTGTTGCGCCACGAGTGGAAGCTCATTTTTAGCGCGATTTCGACTGCCGAAGCGCCGTCGCTGGCGTAGAAGCTGTGGCCTAGCACATGGTCGGTCAGGGCCGACAGTTTTTCCGACAGCTGGATCACCGGTTCGTGGGTGAAGCCGGCCAGCATTGCGTGTTCCAGCGTGTCCAGCTGGTCTTTCAGTGCTGCGTTGATGCGCGGGTTAGCGTGGCCGAACAGGTTTACCCACCATGAGCTGATGGCGTCCAGATAGCGCCGACCTTCATGGTCGTACAGCCATGCGCCACGGCCGCGGCTGACCGGGATCAGCGGAACGGTTTCATGGTGCTGCATCTGGGTGCACGGATGCCATACGCTGCGCAGGCTGCGTGCTACCCATTCGCTTTGTTTATTCGATTCCAAACATTGCTCCTATCACGTCGTCCGCGTGCCAGCGGGGATCCATACTGGGCTACTTCAGCATGGGCCCCCGCTGGCGCGAGGGCGACGGCTAACTATTCAGCCAGTTTGGCTTGCGCTTCTCCAGGAAGGACTGCACACCTTCGCGGCCCTGCTCGGAGGCGCGGATATGGGCGATGCGCTCGGCGGTGTCAGCCAGCAGCGCATCGTTGACGGGAAGGCCCACTACGTCGCGCACCAGAACCTTGGCTTGCTGCACGGCGTGCGGGCTGTTGTTGACCAGTGCCTTGACGATCTCGGCTACCTTGGCATCGAGTGCCTCGGCCGCCAGCACTTCGTGTGCGAAGCCGATCCGCAGCGCTTCCTGCGCCGTGAAGCGTTCCGCGGTCAGGAAGTAGCGGCGTGCTGCGTTTTCGCCCATGGCCTTGATCACATACGGCGAAATGGTCGCGGGGATCAGTCCCAGTTTCACTTCGCTCAGGCAGAAATTGGCGGCGTCGCAGGCGACGATGATGTCGCAGGCGGCCACCAGCCCCATGCCGCCAGCGTAGCAATCGCCCTGCACATTGGCCACCACGGGCTTGGGACACAGGTAGATGGTACGCAGCATCTCCGCCAGTTGCAGAGCGTCGGCATGGTTTTCGGCGTGCGTGTAGCCCGCCATTTTTTTCATCCAGTTTAAATCGGCGCCAGCGCAAAAGGCTGGCCCATTGGCCGCCAGCACGATGGCGCGCACGGTGTCGAGCGCGCCGACTTGCTTGAACGCTTGCGTGATTTCCGCAATCGTCGTTTCATTGAACGCATTGCGTACATCGGGGCGGTTCAGCGTGATGGTAGCAACGTTGGCGTCGACCGAGATCAGCAGGGTTTGATAGTTCATAGTGAGCGCCCCCTTACATCCGGAACACGCCGAACTTGGTTTCCGGGATTTCGGCATTCAGCGCGGCCGACAAGCCCAGACCCAGTACCATGCGGGTATCAGCCGGATCGATGACGCCGTCGTCCCACAAGCGCGCCGTGGCATAGTAAGGGTGGCCCTGATGCTCGTACTGGTCCTTGATCGGCTGCTTGAAGGCGGCTTCCTCGTCGGCCGACCACTGGCCGCCCTTGGCTTCGATGCCATCGCGCTTGACGGTGGCGAGCACCGACGCGGCCTGATCGCCGCCCATCACCGAGATGCGGGCGTTTGGCCACATCCACATGAAGCGTGGCGAGAAGGCGCGTCCGCACATGCCGTAGTTACCGGCGCCGAAGCTGCCGCCGATGATGATGGTGAATTTCGGTACGGCGGCGGTGGCGACTGCCGTCACCATCTTGGCACCGTTGCGGGCGATGCCTTCGTTTTCGTATTTGCGGCCGACCATGAAGCCGGTGATATTTTGCAGGAACACCAGCGGGATCTTGCGCTGTGCGCACAGCTCGATGAAGTGCGCACCTTTCAGTGCCGATTCCGAGAACAGGATGCCGTTGTTGGCGATGATGCCGACCTTCATGCCGAAGATGTGGGCGAAGCCGCAAATCAGCGTGGTGCCATAGCGTGCCTTGAATTCATCGAACTCGCTGCCGTCGACGATGCGGGCGATCACTTCGCGCACGTCGAACGGCTTGCGGGTATCGACCGGGATCACGCCATACAGTTCTTCGGCCGGATATTTCGGTTCGACCGATGCGCGCAGTGCGCCCTGCTGCGGCTTGCTGCGGTTCAGATTCGAGACGATGGTGCGCGCCAGCGACAGCGCATGCAGATCGTTCTGCGCCAGATGGTCGGCCACGCCGGACAAACGGGTGTGGACATCGCCGCCGCCCAAATCTTCGGCCGTCACCACCTCGCCGGTGGCAGCCTTCACCAGCGGCGGACCGCCGAGGAAGATGGTGCCCTGCTCCTTGACGATGATCGATTCATCGCTCATGGCCGGTACATAGGCGCCGCCGGCGGTGCAGGAGCCCATCACCACGGCGATCTGCGGGATGCCCTTGGCTGACAGGTTGGCCTGATTGTAGAAGATGCGGCCGAAGTGGTCACGGTCGGGGAACACGTCGTCCTGATTGGGCAGGTTGGCGCCGCCCGAGTCGACCAGATAAATGCAGGGCAGGTTGTTCTGGTCGGCGATTTCCGGCGCGCGCAGGTGGTTGTTGACAGTGATCGGGTAGTAGGTGCCGCCCTTGACGGTGGCGTCGTTACAGACGATCACGCATTCCTGCCCGGCCACGCGGCCGATGCCGGTGATGATGCCAGCCGCCGGGGCGGCATCGACGCCGTTGGCATCCTGGTACATGCCATAGGCCGCCATTTGCGACAGTTCGAGGAAGGGCGTGCCGGGATCGAGCAGCATCTGGACCCGGTCGCGTGGCAGCAGCTTGCCACGCGCGACGTGCTTGGCCGAGGCGGCGGCACCGCCGCCGGCGGCGATCTGGGCGATCTTGTCGCGCAGATCGTTGACCACGGCCTGCATGGCGGCCGCGTTGGCCTTGAAATCGTCGCTGCGGGGATTGAGTTTGCTTTCGATGTGCGGCATGTGCTGTTCCTTTTTGTGTCGCGTTGTCTCCGACGCGGATTTATTCTGGAAAACTGCCGTCAACGTAAAACCAGCGCAGCGCGCCATCGACTTCTTCACGCACGAAATTGCTGATCTCGTGCAGGCGCTGGGCGCGACCGTTGAGCTTGAACCGGGCCACGAATTCCACCGTGTCGCGGGATGCGTCGCCTTGTTCTGCTTTACGTTGACGTAAACGTAAAGCAGATTTTACCTCAAGTCCCAGCCAGTGCAGCTTTTCCTCTTGGCTCACAATCGGCTCCTGTGGCCGGGTGCTGGCGTGCCAGGTTGCCATCAGATAGGGTTCGTTGCGCTGGGTGTAGGCGGTGTAGCGTGAGCGCATCAGGGCTTCGGCGCTGGGCGCGATGGCGGCGCCGGCGATGTAGGGACCGCAGCAGGCGGCGAGCGAGGGGCCGCCGCAGGGGCAGGTGGCGGGCGCGGCGGAGCGGCTGGACTTGCTGGACATGGTGACTCGTTGGGCTGCGTAACAATCCCGCATTATCCGCCAATTCGGAGCCGCAGGGGCAAGGCGCGCTGCGGCTCGGCGGGCGCCGCGCTGCACAAATATGCAGTTCTGAATGCGCTGAACTGCACATGATTTCCATATCGCTATTACACTAGAGGCGATAGGAGAATTGAATGAGCCAGACCAGTTTTGAATTCCAGGCGGATACCAACGACAGTTCGCCGCTGTACATGCAGATTGCCCGTAAATTAAGCGATGATGTCCACAATGGTCGCTATCAGGTCGATCAGGCACTGCCGTCCGAGCGGACCCTGTCGGAACTGCTGAACGTGTCGCGCGTGACCGCCCGCAAGGCGATCGACCAGCTGGTGGAGCAAGGTCTGGTGGTGCGTCGTCGCGGTTCGGGCAATTATATTGCGCCGCGCATCGAGCAGCCGCTATCGAACCTGACCAGTTTTTCCGAGCAGTTGCAGCAGCGCGGTCACCTGCCCGGCTCGCGCTGGCTGAAGCGCGCCATCGTCGCGCCGACGCCGGATGAACAGCTGAGCCTGGGCCTGTCGCCGTATTCCAAGGTGGCCCGGCTGGAACGTCTGCGGCTGGCCGATGATGTGGTGATGGCGTATGAAGTGAGCGTACTGCCGCAAACCATACTGGCCGATCCGAATGCGGTGGGCAATTCGCTGTATCAGTATCTGGAAGGCATAGGCAAGGCGCCGGCCCGGGCCTTGCAGCATATCCGTGCAATGAACGCATCGGTCGAGCTGGCCCGCCAGCTGGGCGTGCCGGAAGGTCAGGCCGTGCTGTACATCACCCGGATTGCCTATCTTGAAACGGGCGAAGCGATGGAGCTGACCCATTCCTATTGCCACAGCGATCACTACGATTTCGTGGCGGAGATGCGTCGCGCCACTTAATCACCGCAGTACCACGGGGCTGGCCATGCTGAAGACCGAAACACTGAGTTCGCAACACGCGCAACTGGATCTGTATCCGGTGGCGTCGCTGGTCCAGGCGCTGGTCGATGACCAGCAGCGGGCGGTACAGGCCGTACAGGCGGCGCTGCCGGCGATCAGTGCCGCAGTCGAGGCCATGGTGCCGCGCATGCAGGCTGGCGGACGCCTGATTTACGTCGGCGCCGGCACCTCCGGCCGGCTCGGCATCCTTGACAGCGTGGAACTGTACCCGACCTTTTCGTGGCCGCATGAACGCTCGCTGGCGCTGCTGGCCGGCGGGCTGGGGGCGATGTTCGATGCCGTCGAAGGGGCCGAGGATGACCGCCAGCGCGGCGTGACCGACCTGCGCCTCGCCTACCCCACTTACAACGACGTGATTTTGCTGGTGGCGGCATCCGGTACCACGCCGTATGTGCTGGGAGCGCTGCAATCGGCGCGGCCGGTGGGGGCGCTGACGGTGGGCATCAGCAATAATCCGGGCACGCCGCTGTTGCTGGAGTCCGATATCGGCATTTGCATCGATACCGGCGAAGAAGTGATTTCGGGCTCGACCCGCCTGAAAGCGGGTACGGCGCAGAAAATCGTGCTGAATACGCTGTCGAGTGCGCTGATGGTGCGGCTCAACAAGGTGTATGGCAACCTGATGGTCGACCTGCAGCCAACCAACGCCAAACTGGTCGAGCGTGCCGTGCGCCTGACGGTGCATGTGACGGGCGCCGAGCCCGAGTCAGCGCGCGCGGTACTGGCGCAATGCCATTTCCACGTCAAGGTCGCCATTGTCGCGCTGCTGAAACAGCTGACTGTTGAGCAGGCCCAGCAACTGCTTGACCAGGCCAACGGCAGCGTGCGCGCCGCGCTCAGATAAAGGCGCTGACATTCACATTGAAGCGCGCAGCCAAGGCTTTAGCGAGGCGCTTGCTGATCGCTCGGCGCCCTGCGAGGATGTCGCTGACCAGTGTCTGAGAGGCAATTTCAGCCAGATCTTTTTGTTTGAGGTTATTCGCTTGCAGTAAGTGGCGTAGTACCTCGCGAGGTGGGGCCGGCGTGATCTGAACGTGTGCATCCTCCCAGCGCTCGATCATGTCCAGTACGATGCCGAACAATGTAAAGAGCGGATGGTGATCGTCATCACCGACGTCATCGGCGAGTATATTGGCAAGGGCCCGTATCCGCTGAAAGTCGGCCTCATCGCGGATGGGACGCAAATCTGCATATGCCTGGAACGCGCTCCAAGCCCGCGCAATCTCGGGTAGTTTGGTTGGCTGAAATGTGTTCATTTGCGTCGATTCCTTTGGTTCCATTTGTCATACTGTGCATGGGTTAGTACCGACCGGATGAAGACCATTTGTTTGTCGTAATGGATTGCGGTCACGATGCGGTATTCGTTGCCGCCGACATCAAAAATGGTGAATTGCTTTGGAACATAGTCGGCAGATTGAAATGTCTGCCGCAATTCGCTCAGGCTTGTTGCATCGCATGCTCTGCAGGCCCGATACCATGCATCCAGTCTTTCCCTTGCCTCCGGATGAACATTTGAAAAATCTGTCAATGCGGATTTCGAAATGATGCGCATATGAGTGTCATCTTATCGCAAATTGCGAAGTTCGCAAATTGCGAAATGTGGACGATCTGGATTAGGTTGCGTAATTGCGCCCGTGTGCGTATGTTGAGCGCTTCCAATCGGTATTTTTGTCGTACAGAGCGAAGGATGTATGGAGAGAGCGCAACAACGTAGCCCGTGGGCCTGGATTCCCACGCTATATTTCGGCCAGGCCATCCCCTATGTGGTGGTGATGATCTTGTCCACCGTGATGTACAAGAACATGGGCATTTCCAACACGGACATGGCGCTGTACACGGGCTGGCTATACCTGCCGTGGGTGATCAAGCCGTTGTGGTCGCCGCTGGTGGAGCTGGTCCGCACCAAGCGGCTCTGGATCGTCAGCCTGCAATTGCTGATCGGCGCGGCGCTGGCGATGGTGGCGCTGACTACCCATCTGCCGCAATTCTTCCAGTTCAGTCTGGCATTGCTGTGGCTGATGGCGTTTTCCTCGGCGACCCACGATATCGCGGCCGATGGCTTCTATATGCTGGGCCTGTCGCAGCACCAGCAGGCTGCCTTTGTCGGCGTGCGCTCGACCTTTTACAAGCTGGCCATGATCGCTGGTCAGGGTGGACTGGTGTTCCTGGCCGGCAAGCTGACCGAGGCTACTGGCGATGTCGCCAGCGCGTGGTCGGCGGTGTTCATCGTGCTGGCCGTGGTGTTCCTCGGCTTGTGCGTGTATCACCATTTGATGTTGCCACGTCCGGTCGCCGACCAGCCGCACGCCGCTGGTGGCGCGCTGTGGCAGGATTTCCTCGCGACTTTCCGCAGCTTCTTCCAGAAGCCGGGGATTCTGGTCATTCTTGGCTTCCTGCTGCTGTTCCGGCTGGGCGAGGCGCAGCTGCTGAAAATGGCCGTGCCCTTCCTGCTCGACCCGGCCAGCAAGGGCGGGCTGGGACTGACTACGGCTGACGTGGGACTGGTGTATGGCACCATCGGCGTGATGGCACTGATCCTCGGCGGCCTGCTGGGTGGCATGACGATTGCCCGCTTCGGTCTGCGGCGCTGCCTGTGGCTGATGGTATTCGCGGTGCATGTGCCGGATCTGGTGGTTGTGTATCTGGCGACG
>JBGSBQ010000049.1:0-12475 GCA_041730475.1 Sphingomonadaceae bacterium | reverse complement strand
GAAGTCGACAAGGCGGTGCAGTTGCGCGAACTGGGCTGGCGCAAGCCGATTCTGTTGCTGGAAGGTTTTTTTGATGCCGACGATATCCAGACCATGGCGGCCCACGACCTGCAAGGCGCGGTCCATTGCAATGAGCAGCTGGACTGGCTGGAAGCGGCCGCGCCGGCGCTGGTGGCGCGCGGCATCACGCTCGACCTGCATTTAAAAATGAATTCCGTCATGAACCGGCTCGGCTTCCAACCGGAGGCCTATGCTGCGGCGCACGCGCGCCTGCGCGCCATCGGCTGCGTCGGCACGATCACGCTGATGACGCACTTCGCCAACGCCGACCATCCGGCCCATCCGGAACTGGCGATCCACGAACAGCTGCGCCGCTTCCACGCGGCCACGGCGGGCTTGCCCGGCCCGCGCAGCCTGGCCCATTCGGCCGGGATTTTCCAGCAAGACGGGCTGGGCGACACCTTGCGCAGTGACTGGGTACGGCCCGGCATCATGCTGTACGGCGGCACCCCCGGTGGCCACAGCGCCGCCGAGCTGGCGCTGCAACCGACCATGACCTTGCGCAGCGCCATCATCGGCGTGCAAGCGATCGCGGCCGGCGATCTGGTCGGTTACGGCAGCCGTTTCGTTGCCACCGGCCCGATGCGGATCGGCGTGGTGGCCTGCGGCTATGCCGACGGCTACCCGCGCCACGCCCCGACCGGCACCCCGGTGCTGGTGGCCGGCGTGCGCACCCGTCTGGTTGGACGGGTGTCGATGGACATGCTGACGGTCGACCTGACGGACTTGCCGCAGGCCGGCGTCGGCAGCCCGGTGGTGCTGTGGGGGCAGGGCATGCCGATCGACGACGTGGCCGAGGCCGCCGGCACCATCGGCTATGAGCTGATGTGCGCGCTGGCGCCCCGTGTGCACGTGATCGAAGACTAAGGGGACGGCGTGGCCAAGGCAAAAACCCAGTACACCTGCAGCGATTGCGGTGGCACCAGCAGTAAATGGACCGGTCAGTGCCCGGCCTGCCAGCAATGGAATACGCTGGTCGAGACCGTCGTCGAGGCGGGCGCCAACAACCGCTATTCGCAACCGCAACACTTGGCGCTGGCGCAGACCGCGCCGGTACTGTCGCTGTCCGACATCGAGGCCACCGACGTGCCCCGTTTCGGCACCGGCATCGAGGAATTCGACCGGGTGCTGGGCGGCGGGCTGGTGGCCGGTGGCGTGGTGCTGATCGGCGGCGACCCTGGTATCGGCAAGTCGACGCTGCTGTTGCAGGCGCTGGCCAATCTGTCGCACCTGAAAAAGGTGTTATATGTCAGTGGCGAGGAATCGGGGGCCCAGATCGCGCTGCGCGCCAAGCGCCTGGCCGTTGATGCGCGCGACCTGAAGCTGCAGGCCGAAATCCAGCTGGAAAAAATCCTCGGCACGCTGGCCGACCTGAAGCCGGACGTGGCCGTCATCGACTCGATCCAGACCGTGTATTCGGACGCGCTCAGCTCGGCGCCCGGCTCGGTGGCGCAAGTGCGCGAATGCGCGGCCCAGCTGACCCGCATGGCCAAGCAGACCGGCATCACCATCATCCTGGTCGGCCATGTGACCAAGGAAGGGGCGCTGGCCGGGCCCCGCGTGCTGGAACACATCGTCGATACCGTGCTGTATTTCGAGGGCGACAACCATTCCAGCTTCCGGCTGGTGCGTGCCATCAAGAACCGTTTCGGTGCCGTCAATGAGCTGGGCGTGTTCGCCATGACCGAGAAGGGCCTGAAGGGGGTGTCCAACCCGTCGGCGCTGTTCCTGTCGCAGCACGACAACCAAGTACCGGGCTCGTGCGTGATGGTGACGCAGGAAGGCACCCGCCCGCTGCTGGTCGAAATCCAGGCGCTGGTGGACGCCAGCCACCAGCCGAATGCGCGCCGCCTGTCGGTCGGGCTGGAGCAGAACCGGCTGGCCATGTTGCTGGCCGTGCTGCACCGCCACGCCGGCATCGCCGCGTTCGATCAGGACGTGTTCATCAACGCCGTCGGCGGCGTCAAGATCACCGAGCCGGCCGCCGATCTGGCGGTGCTGCTGGCCATCAATTCGTCGATGCGCAACAAGCCGCTGCCGCGCGGCTTCGTGGTGTTTGGCGAAGTCGGGCTGGCCGGCGAGATCCGGCCCGCGCCACGCGGCCAGGAGCGGCTGCGCGAGGCGGCCAAGCTGGGCTTTTCGATCGCCATGATCCCGAAGGCCAACGCGCCCAAGACGCCGATCGAGGGCATGACCATTATCGCGGTGGAACGGATCGACGACGCTTTCACCAAATTGCGCGAACATCAGTAGGAAATTGGGCCGCTGCGCTGCATCAAACGCAATTGCCCTGTAGAATGGTAGTGTTGTCAGGGGGTGCAGCATGGCCCCCTTTGTTACCAATACTTTGCGAGTGGATTTACAGTGTTAGTCGATCAGAGATCAGCAGCGCGCAAGATCGTGCGTGCCAAGGCGGTGGTGGTGATGGATGGCATGCCACCGCTGCAAGCCCGAACCCTGGACCTCGGCGCCACCGGCATGTCGCTCACCTTTGAGCACAAGCTGGCCGTCGGCCATCTGGGGCAGGTATCGTTTGAATTATTCCTGGATGGCAAAGCCCAAATTTTGACCTGCCGTTCCAAGGTGAGCTACTGCATCTTCAGCGGCGACACCTTCAAGATTGGCTACCAGTTCGTCAATCTCGACCTGAACACCTCGGCGGCGATCGCCAAGTTCCTGCGCTAAGGCCGGGACTGAGGGGCGAAGCAGGGCTTGTTTCGTCCTTTGAAAAAATGGCAATGCTGGATAATTGCTACGATACTTACTCGGGTACCGCCATGGCCACATCCAGCATCGCCACCAATGCCTACACCGGCAGCAACGCCGCCAGCACTGCGGCCACCTCAGCCACCTCAGCCACCTCGGCCGATGTCAGCGCCAAGGTACAAAAAGCGCTGGCGGTCGCCAACCCTGGCATTGCCAAACTGAACGCCACGCTGACCCGGGACCAGACCAAGCTCTCGGCGCTGGGCCAGTTGCAAAGCGCGCTGGCGAATTTCCAGTCGCTGGCCAGCAGCCTGTCCGGTAGCGGGTTGAGCACCAGTGCCAGCAGCACCCCGCCGGGCGTGCTGAGCGCTACCAGCAGCGCCGCCGCCAAGGCGGGCAACTACGCGCTGGAGATCCAGCAGCTGGCGCAGGGCCAGTTCCTGACCAGCGCCAGTTTCAGCGCCGCCGACAGCAAGCTCGGCACGGGCGCCAGCACCAGCGTCAAGATCGAATTTGGCACCGACGCCAATCCCGGCTTCAGCCCGGTGGGCGCCAGCAAGACGCTGACTATCGACGCCAGCAACAATACGCCGGACGGCATCGCCGCCGCGCTGAAGGCGGCCGGCATCGATGCCAAGGTGGTCAAGGGCGAGCAGGGCTATGCGCTGACGATCGCCGGCCAGACTGGCGCCGCGCACAGCCTGCGCATCAGCGTCAGCGGCGACCCCGCCATCAAGAACCTGCTGGCGTATGACCCGGATGGCGTGCAGAAGATGAGCCAGAGCACGGCCGCGCAGGATGCGCGCCTGACGCTCGATGGCAAGCCCGTCACCAGTGCCAGCAATACGCTGGAGCAGGCCGTCACCGGCTTGACACTGAAACTGACGACGACCGGCAAGACCAGTGTCAGCGTGACGCAGGATCCGACGCAGGTCAGCAAGAATGTGCAAGCCTTCGTCACCGCGTACAACGATCTGAACAAGAAGATGCAAGCGCTGCAGCAGGGCGACCTGAAAGCCGATACGGCCCTGAAGCAGGTCAGCGGCGGCCTGGCCCAGCTGCTGAAGACGGGCGGCGTCGGCGTTTCCCCGGCTGCGCTGGCCACGGCCGGCGTGAGCCTGGACGCCAGTGGCAACCTGAAACTCGATGACAAGAAACTGCAGGCCGCCCTGAGCACCGATGCGGGCGCCGTCGGCAAGCTATTTACCAATGGCGGCAAGGGCATCGTCGACCAGCTGGCCGCCAAGGCCGGCGCGTATACGACCAGCAGCAGCGTGGTCGGCCATGAAGCGTCGGCGTTGATGAAAGAGATGAGCAGCGTCAATGCCAAGCGCAGTCAGCTGGCGCAAACGCTGACCACGCAGGCCTCGGCGCTGGCGGCGCTGTACACCCAGCAAGCGCAGAGTGGCAGCGGCGGCAGCCTGTATGGCAGTGGCGCGACCTCGCTGTTTGACATGCTGGCCTAGAAACTGGCTTGCCAAGCCGCCAGCTTTGCCTGATCATCACGCTTTTAGCGGAATTTTTCCATTTTCAGGAGGCGCAATGACGGCAGGCAAACAACTAGGGAAGTGGGTAGGGGCGGCACTGGTGCTGGCAGGCATGGCCGCCACGGCGCACGCGCAGCAAGAGGAAAAAGTCCTCAATATTTATAACTGGTCGGACTATATCGCCGACGACACCATCAAGAATTTCGAGAAGGAAACGGGCATCAAGGTCCGTTACGACCTGTTCGATAACAACGAGATCCTCAATTCCAAGCTGGTGGCCGGCAAATCCGGCTATGACATCGTGGTGCCGACGGCCCAGTGGGCGCGGCTGCAGATCGACGGCAAGCTGCTGCGCAAGCTGGACAAGTCGAAACTGTCGAATCTCGCCAACCTCGACCCGCAGATCCAGGAAAAACTGGCGAAGATCGATCCCAACAATGAATATCTGGTCGACTGGTTGTGGGGCTATACCACGGTCGGCATCAACGTCGCCAAGGTCAAGGCCGCACTGGGTGCGCTGCCGCTGCCGGAGAATGCCTGGGACCTGGTGTTCAATCCTAAATATGCGTCCAAGCTGAAGTCGTGCGGCGTCTCCTTCCTCGACTCGCCGTCCGAAGTGCTGCCGGCTGCGCTGATCTACCTCGGCAAGCCAGCGTATTCGAAGAACGCCGCCGATTACACGGAAGCGGGCAAGCTGTTGCAGACCATTCGCCCCAGCATCACGCTGTTCAGTTCGTCCGGCTACATCAATGATCTGGCGAATGGCGCCGTGTGCGTGGCGCTGGGCTGGTCGGGCGACATCAATTTCGCGCGCCAGCGCGCCATCGATGCCAAGAATGGCAATGTGATCGAAGTGCTGGTACCGAAGACTTCGGCGGCGCTGGTGTTCGATACCATGGCGATTCCGGCCGATGCGCCGCACCCGAACAATGCCCACCTGTGGATCAATTACATACTGCGGCCCGAGGTGCATGCCAGCCTGACCAACAAAGTGTTCTATGCCAACCCGAACCCGGCCAGCCTGAAGTTCGTGCGCAAAGACATCGCCGCCAGCAAGACGGTGTTCCTCAGCGATGCCGACAAGCAGCGCATGGCCGCACCGGAAGCGGTGCCAGCGGACATCCGCCGCTCGATCACCCGCATCTACACCAAGTTTAAAACGGGGCTGTAAGCGCGTCACTGACCCTGAAAACAGCAAGGGCGCCAGGGGCGGGACCGATCGATCCCGTGCCAGCGCCCGGCTTCAGCGAAGCTGTCGGCTACTCGTGGTAGCGGTCTTGCAGTTTGTGATTGCTCCCACGCATCTCTTCGACCAGTTCAAAGATGACCAGGGCTATCATCCCGCCAAAAATCCCCATGGTGAACAAGGTTAACATAACAGTCCAGCCGCTGTTGGTCGGCCGCTCCCTAGAGTTGGTACCTTTCAACTCTAGCAGATGCCGGCCGCATTGCAAGCTTGGCCGACGTGCTATTTGACGGCCAGATCGGCTGCCATCACCGCCTTCAGGTACAGGCTGCCCGCATCGCCCGGGTCGCGCTGGGCAAACCACCAGGCGCTGGCCTTGCGTATTTCCCAGTCCTGTTCTTCGCCCGTCATCAGCAGCGCCGCCGCCAGACCCAGCGTCGGCTGGTGGCCCACGATCAGCACCGACTCCTTGCCGGCCGGCCAGTTGGCCGCCTTCAGCACGTCATCCGGATCGGCGCCCGGCGCCAGATCGGCATGGATCTTGAACTTGCGTCCCAGCGCTTCGGCCGTCTGCAGCGTGCGCACGGCCGGTGACACCAGCACCCGGCAACTGTCGGGTAATTGCGAGTCGAGCCACTGGCCCATGCGCCGGGCCTGCTTTTGCCCCTTGGGCGTCAGCGCCCGTTCCAGGTCCGACAGGCCGGGATAGGCCTCCTCGGCTTCGGCGTGTCGCCATAAAATCAGATCCATGTGCGCCTCCTGAGACGATGCGACTCAATCGCTGACATTGCCAGCCGGGGTGCCCAGCAAGCTCATCAAATGCCGCTGGGCGCTGAATGCTGCCTGCTTGCCGCGTGCCTTGCGGCGCTGGTACTGGCCGTTCGGTTCCAGTTCCCAGGCATTGGTATTGTCCTTCAAATACGGATTCAGGCCTTCGTTGATGACGCGCCGTTTGAGTGCCTTGTCGAGGATGGGGAAGGCGACCTCGATGCGGCGGAACAGATTGCGGCTCATCCAGTCTGCGCTGGCCAGCATGACATCGTGCGCCAGATCGTTGCGGAAATAGTAAATCCGGCTGTGTTCGAGGAAGCGGCCAATGATGGAACGCACCTTGATATTCTCCGACAGCCCCGGCACGCCCGGCTTCAGCGTGCAGGCGCCGCGCACGATCAGGTCGATCTTGACGCCATCCTTGGAGGCCGCATACAGCGCCTTGATCACCGACTCGTCCACCAGCGCATTGATTTTAACAATAATCCGCCCCGGCCGTCCGGCCCGCGCGATCCGCGCTTCATTGCGGATCGCCTTGATGATTTCACTGTGCAGCGCGAACGGCGCCAGCCAGATATGCGTCAGCTTGTGCGGCTTCGTCAGGCTGGTCAGGTGGATGAAGACTTCGTTGACCTCCTGGCTCAGCTGCGGGTGGCTGGTCAGCAGGCCGAAGTCGGTATAGAACTTGGTCGTGGTCGGGTGGTAATTGCCGGTGCCGAGGTGGGCGTAGAAGCGCAGTGCGCCTTCTTCGCGGCGGATCACCAGCGCCACCTTGGCATGCGTCTTCAGACCGACCACGCCGTACACCACTTGCGCGCCGGCCTGTTCCAGTCGGTCGGCCCAGTTGATGTTGGCTTCTTCATCAAAACGGGCTTTCAGCTCGACGATGACGGTCACTTCCTTGCCGGAGCGGGCCGCCGTGATCAGTGCATCCATCAGGTCCGAGTTCATGCCGGTGCGGTAGATGGTTTGCTTGATCGCGACCACGGCCGGATCGAGCGCGGCGCTGCGGATGAAGTCGATGACGGTCTGGAACGACTGGAACGGGTGGTGCAGCAGAATGTCGCTGTCGCGCAGCGCGGCGAAGATGTCGGGGTAGCCGGGCTTTTGCGCGCTGCCGGGGTAAAACGGCGCGAAGCGCAAGGCTGGCTGGTCGATATGATCGATCATCTCGGTCAGCCGTACCAGATTGACGGGGCCGTTGACGGCATACAAACGGCTCTGGTGCAGGCCAAACTGGTCGAGCAGGAATTGCGACAGCTCGGGCGGGCAGTTGCGCGCCACTTCCAGCCGTACCGAGGTGCCGAACTGGCGCCCCTGCAATTCGCCCTTCAGAGCCTGGCGCAGGTTCTTGACTTCGTCCTCGTCGACCCACAGGTCGCTGTCGCGGGTCACGCGGAACTGCGAATAGGCGATCACTTCGCGCCCGGCGAACAGGTCGGAAATATGCGCGTGGATCACCGAGGACAGCAGGCAGAACGAAATGCCGCCATTTTTCGACAGATGGTCGGGCAGCCGGATCACGCGTGGCAGCACGCGCGGCGCCTTGACGATGGCGATTGCCGTGCCACGGCCAAACGCGTCCTTGCCGGACAGCGAGACGATGAAATTCAGGCTCTTGTTGACCACTTGCGGGAACGGGTGAGCCGGATCGAGGCCGATCGGGGTCAGCAGCGGGCGCACTTCGCGTTCAAAATAGCTCTTGACCCAGGCCCGCTGCGCATCATTGCGCTCGTTGTGCCGCACCAGGTGCA
Source organism: Sphingomonadaceae bacterium (assembly GCA_041730475.1). Lineage (GTDB taxonomy): Bacteria > Pseudomonadota > Gammaproteobacteria > Burkholderiales > Burkholderiaceae_D > Rugamonas. The sequence goes on along the minus strand of JBGSBQ010000049.1, from coordinate 4,511 downwards.
CACCGGCCGCCTGCAGTTGCGGCAGCACTTCCTGGTTCAGGATTTCATACTGGTGCTCGACCAGCGCATGGCATTCGCTGCTGATGCGCGCCAGCGTGGCCACCAGCGCCGGATGGTTCGACAGCTGGCCGTCGACGCTGGCGGCGGCCAGCAGGCTGGCCACCCGCACTTCAAAGAATTCATCGAGATTGCTGCTGGCAATGCACAGATATTTCAGACGTTCCAGCAGCGGTATGGTCTTGTCTTCGGCCTGCGCCAGGACGCGCCGGTTGAACATCAGTTGCGATAATTCGCGGTCCAGGAAGGTGGTGTGCTTGTTGGCGTCCGCCGTCAGGTCAGGCTTCATGGTTTTTTTGATCACTTTACAGATATTTGATTCTAGCCTGTTGTCACCAGAATAGCTTGGGTTGCGTAAAGTGTAATCAATGTTTGTGACAACTGCGTGACATGGCCTGTCATATATGTCATGCAGGGTGGTGCGGAAATATGACAGCACAGCCCGCCAGTCAGCGTAAAATGTGCGCCACACCGAGGGAAACCTCTCTCTTTTGACAAATTTTTCCAATGTCATAAACCTGTCATATTCAGCCGGTAGACTGCGCAGCATCCTAACCTGTCATAAACCTAAGGACTTGATATGCGACTGAAACAATTGTTCTCCTCCCTGGTGGTTGGCGTGTCTGCCGTGATGGCATTCTCGTCTGCTGCATCGGCTGCTGATATGACCGGCGCCGGCGCAACCTTCCCGTACCCGATCTACGCCAAGTGGGCCGAGTCGTACAAAGCGGCAACCGGCAATGGCCTGAATTACCAGTCCGTGGGCTCGGGCGCCGGCATCAAACAGATCAAGGCCAAGACCGTCGACTTCGGCGCGTCCGACATGCCACTGAAAGCAGAAGACCTGGATGCCGAAGGCCTGATGCAGTTCCCGGCGATCATGGGTGGCGTCGTCACCGTGGTCAATCTGGAAGGGATCACCCCGGGCCAGCTGAAGCTGACCGGTCAGGTGGTTGCCGATATCTACCTGGGCAAGATCACGCTGTGGAATGCCGCTGAAATCGCCGCACTGAATCCAGGCGTGAAGCTGCCAGCGACCGAAATCACCGTGGTGCACCGCGCTGACGGTTCCGGTACCTCGTTCCTGTTCACCGACTACCTGTCGAAGACCAATGCCGAATTCAAGACCAAGATCGGTGCCGGTACGGCCGTGAAATGGGCGGTCGGCGTCGGTGGCAAGGGTAACGAAGGCGTCGCCGCCAACGTGCAGCGTATCAAGGGCGCGATCGGCTACGTCGAATGGGCTTACGCTAAGAAAAACAAAATGTCGCACACCCAGCTGAAGAACAAGGACGGCAACTTCATGCAGCCGGACGACGACTTCTTCAAGGCCGCTGCCGCCAATGCCGAGTGGACCAAGACCCCAGGCTTCGGCGTGGTGCTGACCGACCAGGCTGGCAAGACCTCGTGGCCGATCACCGGCGTGTCCTTCATCCTGATGCACAAGCAACAGGCGGATGCTGCCAAAGGCAAAGAAGTCATCAAGTTCTTCGACTGGGCCTTCAAGAACGGTGGCACTTCGGCAACCGAACTGGACTACGTTCCGCTGCCAGCCAACGTCGTCAAGCTGGTGCAAGATGCCTGGAAAGCTAATCTGAAAGACGCTGCCGGCAAAGCCATCTACTAATCCGGACTTCCCCTTCGCCCCCGCAACAGTGGGCGAGGGGGTTAGCCTGCGCCTCTCATCAGGGAGCCGCAGGCTAGCTTACATCCAAGAGACAACCATCCTATGAGCGCAGAATTGACCACCTCGACACTCCCAACGCCGGAGCCCGCCATGAGCGATACAATTCAGACCATTCAGGCGGCCCACGCTGCCAAGGCGGCAGCCGCTGCCGCGCAGGCAGCGGCTGATGAAGCCGACCAGCACGCCATTCAGCGGATGATGATCGTGATGCGCAAGCAGCGCATACAGGACTTCATCTTCCATAAAGTGACGATGACGTTCGCGCTGTCGGTGCTGGCCGTGCTGGTCGGCATCATCATCTCGCTGATGATTGGCGCCTGGCCGGCGCTGAAAGAATTCGGTCCCGGTTTTGTCACCCGCGTTGAATGGGATCCCGTCAACGACCAGTATGGCGCCATGATCGCCATCGTCGGTACGCTGGTAACGTCCGGCATTGCGCTGCTGATCGCCTTCCCGGTCAGTTTCGGCATCGCGCTGTTCCTGACCGAGATCTGCCCGACCTGGCTGCGCCGCCCGCTGGGCACGGCCGTCGAACTGCTGGCCGGCATCCCGTCGATTATTTACGGCATGTGGGGGCTGTTCGTGTTTGCGCCGCTGTTTGCCGACTACGTGCAGCCGTTCTTGAAAACCACGTTCGGCCATCTGCCGTTCGTCGGTGTGCTGTTCAGCGGACCGGTGATGGGGATCGGCGTGCTGACCGCCGGCCTGATTCTGGCCGTGATGATCATTCCGTTTATCTCGTCGGTGATGCGCGATGTGTTCGAGATCGTGCCGGCGGTGTTGAAAGAATCGGCCTACGGCCTCGGTTGCACGCGCTGGGAAGTGGTGCGCAAGATCGTGCTGCCGTACACCAAGACCGGCGTCGTCGGCGGTGTCATGCTGGGCCTTGGCCGCGCGCTGGGGGAAACCATGGCCGTCACCTTCGTCATCGGTAATGCCAATAAATTGTCGATGTCGCTGTTCGCACCCGGCAACAGCATCGCGTCCACGCTGGCCAATGAATTCGGCGAAGCGCAATCGGTGCTGCACGTGTCGTCGCTGTATGCGCTGGCCCTGATCCTGTTTGCCATCACCTTTATCGTTCTGTCCGCCGCCAAGCTGATGTTGGCTGGCATGTCCCGCAAAGAAGGCGTCAAATAATGAATTCTCCTACCCAAGCGAGCGCGCCGGCCGTGCTCAACCCGGTCTACCGCAAGCGTTTGCTGAAGCACCGGATCGGCATCGCGCTGTCGGTGGCCGCCATGTCGGTCGGCCTGATCGTGCTGCTGTGGATCCTGGCGACCTTGCTGATCAAGGGCTTTGATGCGCTGTCGCTGAACATGTTCACGCAAACCACGCCGGCCCCCGGCAGCGAAGGTGGCGGCCTGATGAACGCCATCATCGGCAGCCTGCTGCTGGTCGGTGTGGCGACGCTGTTCAGCACCCCGATCGGCATCCTGGCCGGCATCTATCTGGCGGAATATGGCGAAGAGAACAAGGCCGCCAGCATCACCCGCTTCGTCACTGACATCATGCTGTCGGCGCCGTCGATCGTCATCGGCCTGTTCGTCTACGCGCTGTATGTGGCGAATGTGAGGCACTTCTCCGGTTATGCCGGCACCGTGGCGCTGGCGCTGATCGCCGTGCCGGTGGTGGTGCGCACCACGGACAATATGCTGAAGCTGGTGCCTAGCAGCCTGCTGGAAGCGGCATTCGCGCTGGGCGCACCGCGCTGGAAAGTCGCGTTGCTGGTGCGCCTGCGCGCCGTCAAGGCCGGCGTGATCACTGGCGTGCTGCTGGCGCTGGCCCGCATCTCGGGCGAAACGGCACCGCTGCTGTTCACCGCCTTTAACAACCAGTTCTTCAGCCTGAACATGAATGCCCCGATGGCCAACTTGCCGGCTGTGATCGCCCAGTTCGCCATGAGCCCGTATGACAACTGGCGCTCGCTGGCCTGGGGCGGGGCGCTGCTGGTGACCTTCAGCGTGCTGCTGCTGAACATCATCTCGCGCACCGTGTTCAGCCAGAAAATCCCGAACTAAACCGCTACCTGACAAAGCGACCGACCATGAATACGCAACTGAACCAAGAGAACCTCGCCGCCATGAGTGCCAAACGTAAAACCATCGAGATTTCGGGACTGAATTTCTTCTACGGTAAAGCCCAGAGCCTGACCAACGTCAACCTGGACATCCACGAAAAGCAGGTGACGGCCTTCATCGGCCCGTCCGGTTGCGGCAAATCGACCTTGCTGCGCACGCTGAACCGCATGTATGACCTGTATCCGGGCCAGCGCGCCGAAGGCTCCATCATGTACCGCGGCCGCAATATCCTGGAAGCGGGCCAGGACTTGAACATGCTGCGTGCCAAAATCGGCATGGTGTTCCAGAAGCCGACGCCGTTCCCGATGTCGATCTACGACAACATCGCCTTCGGTGTGCGTCTGTATGAGGACCTGTCCAAGGGCGAGATGGATGAGCGCGTCGAATGGGCGCTGAAAAAAGCCGCGCTGTGGGGCGAGGTCAAGGACAAGCTCAGCAAGAGCGGCCTGTCGCTGTCGGGCGGCCAGCAACAGCGTCTGTGCATCGCGCGCGGCGTGGCCGTGAAGCCGGACGTGCTGCTGCTGGACGAACCAACGTCGGCGCTGGACCCGATTTCGACCTCGAAAGTGGAAGAGCTGATCAGCGAGCTGAAGCAGGATTACACGATTGCCATCGTCACCCACAACATGCAACAGGCGGCCCGCTGCTCCGACTACACGGCCTATATGTATCTGGGCGAGCTGGTC
>JBGSBQ010000048.1:0-12916 GCA_041730475.1 Sphingomonadaceae bacterium | reverse complement strand
CGATCCAGTACTGGCGGCCCGCATTGAGGTGATGGAAAAGCATGGCAAGAATGGCTTTATGCACCACACGCTGCCGGAAGCGATCATTAACCTGAAGCAGGGGGCCGGGCGCTTGATCCGCGATGAGGGCGATCGGGGTGTGCTGATGTTGTGTGATCCGCGTGTCATTTCCAAGCCGTATGGCAAGCGTATCTGGCAGAGTTTGCCGTCCTTCAAGCGTACCCGTGAGCAGGCCGAGGTCATTGCTTTTTTCGAAAATATGGCGGCCGGAACGTTAGATCCACTGACACCCCGTGACACACATGAGGATGCGGGGCAGTAACTTCCGGTATTGATTTTCTGCGAAAATGATAACGGGCCGGCGCGCAAGCGCTGGCCCGTTGCGCTTCTGAACTTACTGTTGTGGCAAGATGACGACCTTGCCGGTGACCTTGCGGGCCGCCATATCGTTCAGGGCCTGAGCCGTGTCGGCCAGTGCATAGCGGCCGGAAATATGCGGCTTGATCTTGCCTTCATGTAACCAGCCGATCAGCTGGCGCATGGCGGCCAGGTTGGCCTTGGGTTCGCGTTTGGCATACTCGCCCCAGAACACGCCGACCAGTGAGGCCCCTTTTAATAAGGTCAGGTTGAGCGGCAGTTTGGGGATCTCGCCGTTGGCGAAGCCGACCACCAGATAGCGGCCGCGCCACGCAATCGAGCGGAACGCCGGCTCGGCATAGGCGCCGCCGACCGGGTCGTAAATCACATCCGGCCCCTTGCCGCCGGTGGCCGCTTTGATGGCTTCGCGTAAATCTTCCTTGCTGTAATTAATCAGTACGTCGGCCCCATGGGCCTGGCATACGGCCAGCTTCTCGTCGCTGGACGCGGCCGCGATGACACGGGCGCCCAAGGCCTTGCCAATCTCGATCGCAGCCAGTCCCACTCCGCCAGCCGCGCCAAGTACCAGCATGGTCTCGCCAGCTTTTAGCGCGGCACGGTCCACCACAGCGTGGTGCGAGGTGCCGTAGGTCAGCGTGATGGCGGCGGCCGTATCGAAATCCATGCCGGGCGGCATCGGCATCAGGGCGGCCACGGGGACCGCCAGTTTTTGCCCGAAACCTCCTTGCGCCGTGAACGCGATAACCCGGTCGCCGAGCTGGAAACCGCTGACGCCTTCGCCGATCGCGCTGATGGTGCCGGCCACTTCGCTACCCGGCGTGAACGGCAATTCCGGCTTGAACTGGTACTTGCCCTGGATGATCAGAACGTCTGGAAAGTTGACGCCGGCGGCCTGCACGTCGACCACGACCTGGCCGGCGCCAGCCTGCGGATCGGCGAGTTCCTGCACCGTCAGGGTGTCTGGCAGGCCCCAGGCCTGGCATACGATGGCTTTCATTGTGTCTCCTTTTGTTGTTGTGAAATTAATTAATGGAACGATCGTTTTATTTTTTAATTATGCCCGAAACGGCCGGCTGCTGGCAGATTGTTCTGCCCGGCGCCCGTTTGCGCTGGCGCAAAGCCGGACACCTCATCCTTGTTAGAGTTGGTTAGCGCTGCGCCAGTCATCGGGGCGGAAACGGAGGGTGCCATGTCTTTACGCTACAGCTGCTTTGTCAGCTATGCCCATGGCCAGCATGCGTACATGAGCAAGTTCAAGAACGATCTGGTCGAGGCGCTCCAGTGCTACCTGGAGCCACACCTCGACCACGAGCACGAACTCTTTATTGACAGCGAGCAACTCGGCGGCGGCGACGACATCGACCAGCGCATCGCCCGCGCCTTGTGCGAAAGCGCGTGCATGATCGTCATCTACAGCCCCAAGTATGAAGCCCACAGTTACACGCGGCGCGAGTTTGCTGCGATGCAACTCCTCGAAACCGAACGCCGGCAATGGTATCCCTTGCCCAGCCATTTGATTATTCCCGTCATCATGACGCGCCACCCGGTCGGTCTGCCGCCGCAGATTACTGACGGTATGTACGTCGATTTTTCGCGCTACACACTGGCCAGCAATGACCTGAAGACCAATTTAGATTTCTTGCCGGACATTGATCGCATCGTCCAGCGCATCGTTGCCCACTATCACTGCCTGAAACACTACATGCCGCAAGAGCATGACTGTGGCCGCTTCGTGTTGCCCGCCATTCCACCCGAATGGCGCGCCGTGCCGCCTCCCCACTTTCCACGCTAAAACTAAAGGGTTTGTCATGGAACTCACTTCTCTGTCGCTACCGCCGCTGACCGCGCCCGGCGAAGTCGTCACCTTTTACTCGTACAAGGGGGGCACCGGCCGCACCATGGCCCTGTCGAATATCGCGGTGTTGCTCGCGCGACATCACAACGCGACCACGCCCATCCTGATGATTGACTGGGACCTGGAGGCGCCAGGCTTGCACCATTATTTTCAGCGTCAGCAAGACACGCCCGGCGTGCTGGAGTTATTCGAGGCCTGCCGCGAACAGCTGGCCCGCCTGAAGGGTGGGGCGGGCGCTCGGGACGACGAACAGCTGGCGCGCGAGGTGCTCAATGCAGTGGGGTGGGAACAATATGTGAGCCGGGTCGATCAGGGCAGTCCGCTGTACCTGATGCCGGCCGGCCGGTTTGACCATACTTATAGCGAGCGGCTGGCACAAATGCACTGGGATCAGTTGTTCGACAGCTGCCCGGCGTTATTTCGCTGCTTTGCCGATATGCTGGCCCGCCACTTTCGCTACGTGCTGGTCGATTCGCGCACCGGCCGCACCGATAGCGCCGGCATCTGCACGACCTTGCTGCCGCGCAAGCTGGTGGTGGTCTTCACGCCCAACCGGCAGAGCCTGGAAGGGGTGCAGGATCTGGTGGCGCGCGCCACCGCCTATCGCCGCAGCCATGAAGACGAACAGCGGCCATTAATCGTCTATCCGCTGCCATCGCGCATTGAAATGGGTGATAGTCTGCAGCGCGCCCAATGGCGTCGTGGCGACCCGCAGACCGGCATCGAAGGCTACCAGCCCATCTTCGAGCGCTTGCTGCGCGACTGTTATGGCTTGCACCAGCTGGCGCTGGACAGCTATTTTGACGAAGTGCTATTGCAGCAGACCCGTACCTTTGCCTATGGTGAACAGTTGGCGGTGCGCATCGATCAGGGTGGTGACCGCTTTTCGCTGACCCGTACCTTTGAAGCTTTCCTGGAATGGCTAAGCGGTGGTTTTTATCCGTGGCAGTCGAGCCGGGAAATCCATTTGCTGACCACCATTGCCGAAGCCCGGCAAGCCGTGGCGGACGGCAGCGGCCGCGCCGTCTCGCTGCCGCTGGCACGCGACCTGAACCGGCTGGGCGAGCTGTACCGACGGGACGGCCGCTTGCCGCTGGCATTGCAATGTTTTAATGAAAGTCTGGAATTGCGCCAGCGCGGGCTGGGCGAAGACCATCCGGACACGCTCAGCAGCAAGGGTAATCTGGCGGCGGTGTTGCGGCTGCTGGGCAAAGTGGATGAAGCGCAGTTCCTCGAAGAGTGCATCGTCGATGAACGCGTCCGGCAGCAGGGTGAGCAGCATCCGGCTACGCTGTCGGCCAAGGCCAATCTGGCGGCGACACTGGCCATGCAGGGCCTGGTCGAGCAGGCGCTGGTGCTGCAGGACACGGTGCTGGAAGCATATCTACACCAGCTGGGGCCGCAACATCTGCTGACGCTGGACTGCAAGGCCGGGCGGGCTGACATGTTGTTCCAGCGCGGCGACTATCAGGCCGCCCGGCAACTGCAAGAGCAGGTCGCGGCTACCCGCAAGCGCTTGCTGGGTGCCGAGCACCCCGACACGCTATACAGCAAGACGGCGCTGGCGCGGACGCTGGCCCAATTGCGCGAACTGGAGACAGCACGTGGCCTGTTCGACGCCGTGCTGCAGGCGCAGGTGCAACGCTTGGGCAGCGAACACCCGGAAACTCGGCTGGCGCGCTTGCGGCTGGCCGACGTGCAGGCGCAACTTGGGGAGCCCTTGTTGCAGGAAATGCATCAGGAGGTGGCCTTCGACGCCTACCGACCGTTGCCGCAGGGAACCCTGTTGCCTGCCACGCGCAGCGCCATGCCGGCATCTGCGAGCGACGAACTGGAGGCGCTGGACGCGACGTTGGGCGACTTGCGCGGTGTTCCGCGCTGAGGCAGAAATTTATCTGCTCTGGCGGCGGCCCGGGTGCGCAGTCTTGCCATTGCTTCAGGTAAAATCGTCGTCATGAGAATCCTTATCAGTAATGACGACGGTTACCTGGCGCCCGGTATCAATGCGCTGGCCGCAGCCCTGGCGACGATCGCCGATATCGTGGTGGTGGCGCCCGACAGCAACCGTTCCGGCGCATCGAATTCGCTGTCGCTGGACCGGCCCTTGTCGGTGCAGCGCGCTGCCAATGGCTTTTATTTTGTCAACGGCACGCCGACCGACTGTGTTCACGTCGCATTGACGGGCTTGCTGGACTACAAGCCTGATCTGGTCGTGTCCGGTATTAACAACGGCCCCAACATGGGCGATGACACCTTGTACTCCGGTACGGTGGCAGCGGCGACCGAAGGCTTTCTGTTTGGCATCCCGGCGATTGCCTTCTCGCAAGGCTCGTACGGCTGGGACCATATCGACGATGCGGCGCGCCATGCGCGTGATCTGGTGCAACGCTATTACGCGGCCTTGCCCCATCCGTACTTGCTGAACGTGAATATCCCGAACCGGCCGTATGAACAACTGAGCAGCGTGGTCGCCACCCGGCTCGGCAAGCGCCACCAGTCGGAGCCAGTGATCCGTGCGCAAGATCCGCGCGGCAAGGAAATCTTCTGGATCGGCCCGCCGGGCGCGACCAAGGATGCCGGCGAGGGCACGGATTTCCATGCCTGCGCCCAAGGGCAAACCTCGGTGACGCCCTTGCAGATCGATCTGACCCACAAGACCCAGCTGGACGCGCTGGCCCGGGCCCTGGCATGAACGGCAAGCCGCGTACCTTCCCGCTGCCCTTGTCGTCAGTGGTTGACAAAGCGGCCAAGAAGTCGGCGGTGTACGCGCCGGTCGCCACGCCCCAGACCGCGACCCAGAATGCGGCCCGCCACGGGGCCCAGTATGGCGGCCGCCATAATGCGCCCGGCCATTACCCTGCGGCACCGGCGATGGCGTCACCCTCGAAGTCGCACAGTTCCGCGCTGGACCGGGCGCAGGCGCAACCAGCGGCGGCGCCACGCCAGAATCCGCTGGTGTCCGACGCGGTGCGGCGCGCCATGGTGGCGCGGGTTGCCAAACAGGGGGTCAAGGATGCGCTCGTGCTGGGGGCGCTGGAGACGGTGCCGCGCCACCTGTTCATGGACGAGGCGCTGGCCTCGCAGGCCTACATCGATGCCTCCTTGCCGATCGGTCATCACCAGACCATTTCCCAGCCCTACATCGTGGCCCGCATGATCGAAGTGATGCGCAACGGCGGCACCTTGCAACGGGTGCTGGAGATCGGCACCGGCTGCGGCTATCAGGCCGCCGTGCTGTCGCTGGTGGCCGAGCAAGTGTATTCGATCGAACGCATCAAACCATTGCATGAGCTGGCCAAGGCCAATTTGCGGCCGCTGCGCGTGCCCAATCTGCGGCTGCACTATGGCGACGGTATGCTAGGCTTGCCGCAGGCAGCTCCGTTCGATGGCATAATCTTGGCCGCTGCCGGCATGCAGGTGCCACAAGCCCTGCTGGATCAGCTGGCCATAGGCGGCCGGCTGGTGGCCCCGGTAGGCGATCGCACGCAACATCTGGAATTAATTACCCGTATCGGCAAACACGAATGGACCAGCGCGACGCTGGAAGATTGCCATTTTGTGCCGCTGCGGCCGGGCACCGTCTGAGGGCCCGCACCGACTAGAACCACGAAGATGAGAATGACATATAAAAGTTCTGTAGTTGTAATGGGCATCACGCTGGCGCTGTTGAGCGCCTGTTCCACCACCCCGCATCTGGCCCCGGTGGTCGATCGCAATCCCAGCGCTCCGGCCAGTAAGCCAGCCCCGGCGGGCGAGCCGGCGCCGGCGGCGCGGGACGAGCGTGGCATGTACACGGTCAAAAAAGGCGATACGCTGATTCGTATCGCGCTCGAATTTGGCCAGAATTACCGCGACCTGGTGGCTTGGAACAATCTGTCGAATCCGAATGACATCAAGGTCGACCAGGTGTTGCGCGTGCAGCCGCCGGAGGCGGGGAGTTCTGCTGTGCAAGTGGGCGCCATCGTCATGCCGCCGTCTGAGACCAAACCGCCCGTTAGCGTGATTGCGCCGGTGATCCGGAAAATCGCGCCCAAGGGCGACAAGCGCCCGTATTCCGACAGCACGCTGGCCGAGTTGCAGCGGCCTGACAATGGCAAGGCCGAGCAGGTCGCCGCGATCGCACCGGCGCTGACGCCGCCACCGGTGACGCCACCGCCACCGCCGATTCCGCCGCTGCCCGATGACGATAAGCTGAGCTGGATCTGGCCGTCGGACGGCAAGGTGGTCGCCAGCTTTGACGAAGGCAAGAACAAAGGCGTCGACATCGCCGGCAAGGCCGGCCAGCCGGTCGTGGCGGCGGGTGCAGGAAAAGTGATGTACGCCGGCAGCGGCATCCGCGGATATGGTAATCTCGTTATTGTGAAGCACAATAACAGCCTGTTGTCCGCGTACGCCCACAACCGGACCATCGTTGTCAAAGAAGGCCAGACCGTCAACAAAGGTGAAAAAATTGCCGAAATGGGCGATTCTGACACCGACGCCGTCAAGCTGCACTTTGAAATCCGGCAGCAAGGCAAACCGGTCGACCCCTCCAAGTTTCTGCCTAACCGTTAGCCTAGCCCATGACACACTTGCCGCACGATGCGATGGACGACGACTCGGCACCGGATGATTTTCCGGGCGAGCCCAACGACGAGGCGGCAATCGACGCCATCGATGTGGTCGAGCACGAGGCCGGCAGTGCCGAGCCGGGGGCGGTACTGGCCAGTGTCGATGAACTGAAAAAAGTGCTGGCGGCCGAGCTGTCGACCGACACCACGCAACATTACCTGAACCAGATCGGCACCCGGCCGCTGCTAACGGCGGCGCAGGAAGTGCATTACGCGACGCTGGCCAAGAGCGGCGACTTTTCGGCGCGCCAGACCATGATCGAGCACAACCTGCGGCTGGTGGTGTCGATAGCCAAGCACTACATCAACCGCGGCGTGGTGCTGCTCGACATGATTGAAGAGGGCAACATCGGCCTGATGCGCGCCATCGACAAGTTCGAGCCGGAGCGCGGCTTCCGCTTTTCCACGTATGCGACGTGGTGGATACGCCAGAGCATCGAGCGCGCCATCATGAATCAGGCTCGCACCGTGCGTCTGCCGGTGCACATGGTGCGCGAACTGAACCAGATCCTGCGTGGCAAGTACCATCTGGAAGCGCAGCATCACAACGGCAAGGATGCCACCGCCGAAGACATTGCCGAGCTGGTCGGACGGCCGGTCGAAGAAGTGCAAGACATCCTGGCCCTGTCCGAACACGCCACCTCGCTCGATGCGCCGCTCGATAACGATCCCCAGTCCTCGCTGATGGACATGCTGCCCGGCGACAGCGACGACAGCCCGGACGCCCGCGCCGAACATCATGAAATGACGGTACTGGTGCGCGACTGGCTGACCAAGTTGCCGGACAAACAGCGCATCGTCATCATGCGGCGCTTCGGCCTCGACAACGATGATCCGGCCACGCTCGAAACGCTGGCCGAAGAAATGGGCGTCACCCGCGAGCGCGTGCGCCAGATCCAGCAAGAAGCGCTGGTCAAGCTGAAGCGCGCCATGGCCGCCCGTGGCGTGGTGCGCGACTCGCTGCTGTAACTGCAGGGGCGGCGCTCTGATGTCGTTACGTTAAGGCGCAGGTCGGCTGGCAAACCCCACCGACGGAAAGCCGGGGTCAGACCCGGCGGGTCTGACCCTAGGTTTGGTCTTGGGGTGCAAGCGCACGCTATGGCACTGTAACTTAGCGGCATTACTGTCTGACCCCCGCTTTGCGTCGGTGGGGTTCGCGCGCCGACCTGCGCCATAACGTCACGGCATTGGGGTGGTGCCCCAATTTGCGCTATCATGTCGGGCTTTGCTTTTCCCGATACTCTTGACTGCTATGCACGACAATATCCTCACCATTAAATCGCTCGACATGGACGCCCGCGGCGTCGGCCACATTGAAAATGAGGACGGCTCGCCGGGCAAGGTGGTGTTTGTCGAGGGCGCGTTGCCGGGCGAACGGGTGGCGTTCGAGACCTTCAAGAAGAAGAAAAACTGGGAAGCGGCACGCATGACGGCGCTGCTGCATGAGTCGCCGCTACGCGTCAAGCCGCGCTGCAAGCATTTCGAACTGTGCGGCGGTTGCTCGATGCAGCACCTGGAGCCGAGCGCGCAGGTGGCCGTCAAGCAGCGCGTGCTGGAAGATAACCTGAGCCATATCGGCAAGGTGCGCGCCGATAATATCATGCGTCCCGTGTATGGCCCGACCTGGGGCTACCGCTATCGCGCGCGCCTGTCGGTGCGCTATGTGGCCAAGAAGGAAACCGTGCTGGTCGGCTTCCATGAAAAGAAATCGGCCTTCGTCGCCGATATCAGCAGCTGCGAAATCCTGCCGCGCCATGTCTCGGACTTGTTGCTGCCGCTGCGCGCGCTGATCGGCTCGCTGACGCTGTTCAACCAGATCCCGCAGATCGAAGTCGCCATCGGCGAAGGGCTGACGGTGCTGGTATTCCGCATCATGGAAGCGCTGAGCGCCGCCGATGAAGTTAAGATGAAGGCCTTCGCCGACCAGCATCAGGTGCAGGTCTGGCTGCAAACCAAGGGCCCGGAGACGGCGGCGCCATTCTATCCGCTGGGCGCGCAGCTGAAGTACACGCTGCCGGAATTCGGCGTCGACATGCCGTTCAAGCCGGTCGACTTCACCCAAGTCAACCACTACATCAACCGCGTGCTGGTGCACAAGGCGCTGGGTCTGCTGCAAGTGCAGCCGGGCGACCGTGTGGCCGACCTGTTCTGCGGCCTCGGCAACTTCACGCTGCCGCTGGCGACGCAGGGCCGCGAAGTGGTCGGCATCGAGGGCAGCAGCGCGCTGACCGAGCGCGCGCTGGACAACGCCAAGGCCAATGGCCTGTCCGACAAAACCACCTTCTACACCCGCAACCTGTTTGAGGTGACGGCGGCCGATCTGGTGGAACTGGGTAAATTCGACCGCATGCTGATCGACCCGCCACGCGATGGCGCGATGGCACTGGCGCAGGCGCTGGCCGAACTGCGGGGCAGCCATCCGGAATTGCTGCCGAAGCGCATCGTCTACGTCTCGTGCAGCCCGTCGACGCTGGCACGCGATGCCGGCCTGCTGGTTACCGAGGCCGGTTACACGCTGAGCAAGGCGGGGGTCGTCAACATGTTCCCGCACACCTCGCACGTGGAATCGATGGCGGTGTTTGATCTGGCCTGAGTTAGCGGGCCGGTTGTCGCTTTTTAGTACGTGCTTTTTTTGTAATATTATTGACAGTGCCTGCTGTCTTTGCAACACTGGTTTGGTCGGCTGAGTCGCGACCAACCAGAGCTTCTACTCCCTGGTAAGCCGGGTGGCGCGACATTCCCTGTGGAGATGGCATGCGCGCCTTGCCCAAACTTGCTGTACTTTTGTGGCTGTGCTGCGCCGTCGCGCAGCCGGCCCGGTCCCAGACTTCCATTACCTCGTTTTCGCCCACCGGCAGCGTCAAAGGTGTGCGTCAGGTGCAAGCCCGTTTCAGTGGCCAGATGGTGCCGTTCGGCGACCTGCGGCTGGACGATCCCTTCAGTGTCGATTGCCCGGAACCGGGGCAGGGCCGCTGGATCGACGGCAGTAACTGGAGCTACGATTTTGCCCGCGATGTGCCGGCCGGCGTGGCGTGCTCGTTTACGCTGAAGCCCGGCCAGAAAGACCTGGCCGGACAGCCGCTGGCGGGGAACACGGCCTATCGGTTTGATACCGGCGGCCCGGCCGTGATCGAGATGGCGCCGCGTGAAGGCAGCTGGTCCATCGACGAGCAACAGATCTTTATGCTGGGCCTCGATGCCGTGGCCCGCGACGACAGCATCGCCGCCCATGCGTGGTGCCGCGCCGATGGCGTGAACGAGAAAATCCCGCTGCGCGTGCTGGCCGGCGCCGAGCGCGATCAGATCATTGCGCAGCGCCAGAATTTTGTTGACCGCTATCTGGCCGTATATTTCCGCGCCCATGGCGTGACGTGGCGTGCCACGGCAGCAGCCCGCAGCAAGAAACTCGACCAGATGCCGCTGGCCGTGGTGCAGTGTCAGCGCCGCTTGCCGGCCGATGCCAAGGTGTCGCTGGTGTGGGGCGCCGGGATTGCCGCCAGCAGTGGCATCGTCACTGCCGAGGCGCAGACGCTGGCCTTCAAAACCCGCCCTGATTTCACCGCCCGCTTCAGCTGCGAGCGGCTCAGCGCCAAGGGCGGCTGTATTCCCTTCCTGCCGATGCAGCTGAATTTCTCGGCGCCGGTTCGTATGGCCGATGCGCTGGCGGTGCGGCTGCAATCTGGTGCGGCCGGCGGCAAGGTCTATCCTGCCAGCGTCGACAAGGAGGAACAGAAGGCCGACTACGTCAGCAGCATCCGCTTTGACGGCTCGTTCCCGGAACAGAGCAAATTCTCGCTGGCGCTGCCGCCCGAGTTGAAGGACGATGCCGGCCGTCCCTTGCTGAACCGGGCCCGCTTCCCTCTGACGGTGCTGACCGACGTGCAGCCGCCGCTGGTGAAGTTCCCGGCGCGCTTCGGCATCATCGAGGCGCGCGGCGACAAGCTGCTGCCGGTCACAGTGCGCAATGTGGAAGCGAGGCTGGCGGCCAGTCTGGCGCGGGTCGATGCGGCGGTGACTGGCAATCTGCTGCGGGTCACCGGCAAGGCCGGCGCAGATGATGCCGGCGGCGAGCAGGACACGCAAATCATCAGCTGGCTGCGCCGCATGACGCGAGGTGGCGAGTGGGACCCGAGCGAGCTGTATGCGGAGCAGATGCGCCGTCCGCTGCTCGATAGTACGGCCCCCGGCACCGAGCGCTTCACCATGCCCAAGCCGGGTGGTGCGCAGGCGTTTGAAGTGATCGGCATCCCCTTGCGCAAGCCCGGTTTCTACGTGGTCGAACTGGCCAGTCCCAAACTGGGCGCGGCGCTGCATGGCAAGCCGCAGACCGCCTACGTCAATACAGCGGCACTGGTGACCAATCTGGTCGCCCACTTCAAGCGCGGCGCGACTTCGTCGCTGGTGTGGGTAACGTCGCTGGATAAAGGCAAGCCGGTAGCACAGGCGCAGGTCGCAGTGCGGAATTGCGATGGCAAACTACTGTGGCAGGGCGTCACCGATGCGCAGGGTGTAGCGCAGATCGGCCAGGAACTGCCGCCGTCGAGTTGCCGCGCCAATTACGGCTATTTCGTCAGCGCCCGCAGTGCCGGCGACATGACGTTTACGCTGTCGAACTGGGATCGCGGCATCGAGAGCTGGCGCTTCAACCTGCCGACCGAAGACCAGCGCGCCGATCCGACCATCGCCGCCACTGTGTTTGACCGCACCCTGT
Source organism: Sphingomonadaceae bacterium (assembly GCA_041730475.1). Lineage (GTDB taxonomy): Bacteria > Pseudomonadota > Gammaproteobacteria > Burkholderiales > Burkholderiaceae_D > Rugamonas. Next base: position 1,362 of record JBGSBQ010000048.1, on the reverse strand, counting down.
TGCGCGCTGGTGAAACGGTACACATGAAGCACTTCCTGCGGCGCCACGTGAATGCCGGCATCGCGTACAGCGCTGGCAGCCTGCCCGACAAGCTGTTCCTGCTGCATGAGGGCAGTCAGCAGAAATACGAGCTGGCGCTGAAGTGGTCGGGCGGTGCGGCCGACAATGTCTGGAATATTCCGGCCGATGCAAAGCAAGGCTGGTATGCGGTGATGCTGGGCGGGCGTGAGTCCGGGCGCTTCCGCGTCGAGCAGTTCCGGGTGCCGACCATGAAGGCGCTGTTGCAAGGCCCGAAGGCGGCGGCGGTGCAGGTCAGTAGCGTGCCGCTGGACGTGCAGCTCAGTTATCTGTCGGGCGGCGGTGCCGCCGGTGCTGCCGTCAAGCTGCGCACGGTGATCGAAGACAAAAATGTCAGCTTCGACGATTATGCCGATTTCAGCTTCAGCAACGGCGACGTCAAAGTGGGCATGGAGCGCGGCGCCGTATATGACGAGGACGAGGGCTATATAGACGAGGGCGGCGACGACGCTGGCGCTGACGGCGAGGCCGGCACGGCGCGCAATGTGCGGACCCGCAGCTTGACACTGGATGGCGCCGGCGGCGCACGCGTCACGCTGGATCAGCTGCCCGTGCTACAGGCGCCGCGTGATCTGCTGGCAGAACTGTCCTATCAGGACGCCAACGGCGAAACGGCTTCGGTGGCGACCCGCATCCCCTTGTGGCCATCGAATTACGTGATCGGTATCCAGCCCGATGGCTGGGTGATGAGCAAGGAAGCACTGAAATTTACCGTGCTGGTACTCGATACGCAGGGCCACCCTGTGCACGATGCACCGGTTGCGGTGGACTTCTTCCAGCGTCTCAGTTACTCGCACCGGCGCCGGCTGGTCGGTGGGTTTTACGCTTACGAGAATGGCAGTGAAGTGAAGGCGCTGGGCAGCGCCTGCGAGGGGCGCACGGATCAACGGGGCTTGCTGATCTGCGAAGTGGCGGCGCCGGCCTCCGGTAACCTGATCCTGCGTGCCAAGACCGTCGATGCGCAGCAGCACGCGGCGGTTGCGCATCGCGAGACCTGGGTGGCGGATGGCGCGGACTGGTGGTTCAAGGCCAGCGATAATGATCGCATTGATGTGCTGCCCGAGAAGAAGCGCTACGAGCCGGGCGAGAGCGCCAGCTTCCAGGTGCGCATGCCGTTCCGCGAGGCGACGGCGCTGGTCACGGTGGAGCGCGAGGGTGTGATCGACACCTATGTACGGCCACTCTCGGGCAAGTCGCCGGTGTTCAGCATTCCGGTCAAGAAGAACTATGCGCCGAATGTGTACGTATCGGTGCTGGTGGTACGCTGGCCACCCGGCCGCGTAC
>JBGSBQ010000047.1:0-12972 GCA_041730475.1 Sphingomonadaceae bacterium | reverse complement strand
CGCCCGACCCTGGCCGACCTCAGCCGGCCTCTCTTCCAGCGGGCCGTCGGCAATCTGGTGACGAACGCCTCATGGAAGCATTTCTGGCTGAACGAAGGCTTCACCAATTACGTCACCACCCGCATCGTCGAGCAGTTGTATGGTGCCGAGGTGGCCGCCATGAATTTGCAGCTGGAGCAGGAAGAAGCGCTGGCTTCGCTGGCCAGCATCGCGCCGCGCAAGCAGGCGCTCAGCACGCGCGGCCCGGATACCGACCCGGCCGGCTACGCCGATGAAGGGCTGGTCTACCCGAAGGGGGCCTGGCTGCTGCGCACGCTTGAGCAACGGGCCGGGCGCGCCGTGTTCGATCCCTTCCTGCGCGGCTGGTTCGAGCAGCATGCGTTCCAGTCGGTGACGGCGGCGCAGTTTGTCGACTACCTGCAGCGCCAGTTGCTGGATGCCCATCCGCAGCTGATGACGGCGGCCGAACTCGACGAGTGGCTGTATGCGCCCGGTATTCCTGCCACGGCCGTGCGCGAGCAAGCGCCGCGGCTGGCCGCGCTCGACCTGCAGCGCAGCGCCTGGTTGCGCGGCGAGCTGGCCACGGCGGCGCTGCCCGGCCCGCAGTGGATTGCGCTGGAGTGGATGCACTTCCTGAACGACATCACCGGCAAGGCCAGCGTCCCCCAATTGCAGCAGCTTGACCAGCAGTTCAGCCTGAGCCGTAGCGGCAATCAGGAAATTGCTTACCGCTTCTATCTGGCCGCGGTGACGGCCGGGTATGACGTGCGCACGCCGCTGGCAGCCTTCCTGGGCAGTGTCGGGCGGCAGCGCTTCGTGCTGCCGCTGTATGCGGCCTTGCTGAAGAAACCGGCCGACGCGGCCTGGGCGCGCACGGTGTATGCCGGCGCACGGCCCCATTACCACCCGCTGACGCAGGCCGCCGTCGACCAGCTGTTCGCCCCACGCTGAGTCGGCGGCGCTAGCTCTCCACGCAATTGCGGCCGCGGTGCTTGGCCCGGTACAAGGCCAGATCGGCGGCCTGGAACAGGCTGTCGAGCGTGGTCTGCGGCTGGTCGCTGGCGGCCACGCCAAAGCTGGCCGTCACCGTCAGCAGCTGGCCGTTGGCCAGCCTCAGCGGTGCCGCCGCGATCGCCCGGCGCAGCCGTTCGGCTACCACATGGGCCGTGGCCAGATCGCAATGGCCGGGCATCACGACGAATTCTTCGCCGCCGTAACGGGCCAGCACCTCGCCATCGCGCAGCTCGGTGCGCACCATGGCGCTGATCTGGATCAGCACCTGGTCGCCCACATCGTGCCCGTAGCGGTCATTGACGGCCTTGAAATGGTCGACATCAAACAGGATCACGGCCAGTGACAGCTGCTGTTCCTGCGCCCGCCGCAGGCGCTGGTTGCCGGCCGCCGTGAAGGCGCGCCGGTTCAGGATGCCGGTCAGGTAGTCGGTCTCGGCGCTGAGCTTGAGCTCCTCGATCAGGTGGCCGCGTTCCTGTTCCAGCTGCTGCTTGTCGAGGCTGGCCTGGCGCAGCGAGGCCAGCGCACGCATCAGGTCGCCCACCTCGTCGGGCCGGTCGGTGCCGGCCGGGGTGGCGCCAAAGTCGCCCCGGCCCAGCCGCACGATGGCGCGCGTCGCGCCCAGCAGCGGCAGCACCACACGGCGCCGCATGATCAGCACCAGCAGCGTCAGCGCCAGCAGGATCATCAGGCCGGTCAGGCAGGCCAGCCACAGTTCGCGCCGGGCCGCGTCGAAATCGCGCATCGCCTGGTCCAGCGCCGCCTGCAACAGCGCGTCGCGCACCTGCAGGATCGGCGCCATCAGCGGCACATAGCGCAGCGCCAGCTGGCTGGTATCGAGGCCGTAGGGGCGGCCGGCACGGCTGGCCTGTTCGATGCCATCGATCAGCGCCAGACCGCGGCCGAAGTAATGCTGGTTCATGGCCCGCAGCGCCGCCTGCACGCGCGGATCGTCATCGACCGTGGTGGCCGGTAGTTCCAGCAGGCGCCGCAGCTGTTCGACCTGACCGCGCAGGAACTGAAGCTGCGCGTGTTCCGTCTCGCTGAGCGGCTGCTGGGCCGCCAGCGCCACCGTCAGCCGTGAGCCCAGCCGCCCGGCGTATTCGCGCAGCTCGACCGCGAAGCGCGCCTTCATCAGGATCTTGCCGATGCGCGGATAGGCTTGCTCGGTGACCCCGGTGTAGGCGGTGACGGTGTCGAGTACACGCGGCACCAGCGCAAACATTTGTTCGATGGTGGCGGTCAGCTGGGCGTCGCCGCGTGCCGGCAGTGGCTGGGCCGCCAGCTGGTCGACGCTGTGGCGCGCCTGCTGCAGCGCGCGCTGCAACGCCGCCAGATGGGCCGCCGCGCGCAGCCCGGGCATGTCTCCGGCGTGCATGGCCACAGCCAGCTCCAGCTCCAACAAGGCCTGATCGCTGGCCGCCCGCGCCGTGCGCAGACGGGCTTGCTTGGCCGGGTCGCCCGGCAACGGATCGCCCAGCACGCCATTCACGGGGCCGCGCTCGACCGACAGTTTTTCCGCCGCCGTCATCGCCCGTTGTACCAGTTGCAGCGTGTGCAAGCCGTCGCTGGCCGCCGTGTAATGGTTCCATTCGCCCCACAGGATGCGCCCCAGCATGGCGCACACGAGCGTGGCCAGCAGCGTGGTGGCAACGATGAGCAGGCGGGTCAGTTTCATGCTTGGGGCGGGCTCCGGCCACCGGCGGGCAGGGCGGACCGGCGGGGCAATCTTTAGGGTTTTACTTTTGAATATGCCACAAACTGGCGCTGCTGTGGGGATTCTGGCGGCCGCGCCGGTGCGACAAATGGTAGGATATCGGCCGCGGCCGCGAAGGCCCCCCCCTTTTTTACCCATCTAGGAATCAACGACGATGTCTATGCAACGAGTTATGCTGCGTGCCAAGCTGCACCGGGTGACGGTCACGCAAGCTGACCTGAATTATGAAGGGTCCTGCGGGATCGACCAGGACCTGCTGGATGCAGCCGATATCTGGCCGAATGAAAAAATTGAGTTGTATAACGTGAACAACGGTGAGCGCTTCGCCACCTATGCGATTCCCGGCCTGCGCGGCAGTGGCGAGATTTCGCTGAACGGCGCTGCCGCCCGCCGTGCCCAGCTGGGCGACCTGCTGATCATTTGCAGCTATGCGCCGATGACCGAGGCGCAGATCAAGGAGTACCAGCCGAAGATCGTGTTCGTCGATGAACACAACAAGGTGAAAAGCCTGAAGGCTTAACTGAACACGGCGCCCGCGGGCGCCGTTGTTGTATCCGGATCAGGCGGCGCCATCCTGGCGCAGCAGTTGCGACATGTACTGCGGCGTGATGCCCAGGAAGGACGCAATCACCTTCTGCGAGATGCGCGCTTCCAGCCCCGGATACTCGAGCCGGAACGCTTGCAGCCGTTCGCGCGCCGAGGCGTTGCTGTGCGAGCACAAGCGGCGTCCCTCGCGCAGGATGCTGTACTCCGACGCCTTCAGGTAGTAATAGCGCATGGTCTGGTTTTCCTCGACCAGGCGGGTCATGTCATGCCAGTCGATGCGGAACCCGGCCACGGCGGTTTCGGCCACGATGAAATGGCGCGCCGGAATGCCGTCGCGCGCCGCCAGCAGGTCGTCATGCGAGCCGGCTGAATCGCCATCGGTGGTGAAGCGCAGCGTCACTTCGGTGCCGTTCTCGGTAATGAAACCGTTGCGCACCACGCCGCTGTACATCCAGTACAGGTACTGGGCCGGCACGCCGCTGCGCTGCAGGTAGTCGCCTTTGCGCAAGGAAACCGGCACCATCAGCGGCGCCACCAGCGCGGTGACGGCGTCATACATTTCTGGGGTGATGCCAAAGCGTTGCGTGATGGCGCTGCGGTATTTCTGTCGTTGTTCGGTAAATGCGTAATTCATGGGTAGGGTGTCACCCGACTGCGCGGGCTCCAGAAAGGAAATGGAACAGCGGGATGCATCATTTCTTTTTGGAAACAACACTGCCTATAATATAACCGATCACCGAACGTGCATCAATCGCCAAAAAGCAACAAATGTTGCCAAATTACAGTATTTTTAGAGGAATTGCTTTAATCTTAAACTGGTTGAACGTGGCGCCGCCGGGGCCGGGCCTGGTTGCGGCATAAATGGCACAGCCGGATAACCGGCGATCACAGATTCAGCATCAACCATCGGCAGTTGGCGTACCATGGCTGAGCGTAGTGGGGACGATGTAACTCAATAACAACATTGCTAGGGGGATCACATGAACTTCAATAACCTCGGCATCGGGCGCCGTCTGGGCCTCGGTTTCTGCATCATTCTGGCCATCCTGATCCTGAACACGGCGCTCGGCATCTACCGCCTGCAAGGGGTGGCCGAGGCCACCCGCAGCATGATGCAGGTGCCGCTGGCCAAGGAACGCCTGATCGGCGACTGGTATCGCATCGTGTTCGCCGGTATCCGCCGCACCACGGCCGTGGCCAAGAGCGCCGACCCGGCGCTGGCCACCTTCTTTGCCGACGAGGCCAAAAAATCGACCGCCACGGCGCAGGGCCTGATCAAGCAGATCGAGGCGCTGGCGACGCCCGAGGACCAGGCCCTGCTGGCCCAGCTGGTGGCCACCCGCCAGCGCTACGTGGCCGCGCGCGACGGCGTGATGAAGGCCAAGGCGGCCGGCGACGCGGCCGAGTCGACCCGCTTGCTGGAGCAGGCGTATTTGCCGGCCGCCGTCGTGTATGAACAGATGCTGCAAAAAATGCTGGACCACCAGCGCAGCGCCATCGACGCCGCCGCCAGCGCCATCGACCGGGTCGCCAGCGATAGCCGCACCCTGCTGGTCGCGCTGGCGCTGCTGGTGACCGTGTTTGGCGTGGCCTTCGCCTGGTGGCTGACCAGCGGCATCACCCGCCCCATCCACGCCGCCGTCGCGCTGGCCAGTTGCGTCGCCGCCGGCGACCTGGTCGACCATAGCGGGCTGCGGTCGCAGGATTACCCGAGCGACGAAACGGGCCGGCTGTTGCAGGCGCTGCAGCAGATGTCAGCCGGCCTGGTGCGCATCGTGCGCGACGTGCGGCACGGCACGGAGTGCATCGCCACCGCATCTTGCCAGATCGCCGCCGGCAATCTCGACCTGTCGTCCCGCACCGAGCAACAAGCCAGTTCGCTGGAAGAAACCGCCGCCTCGATGGAGCAGCTGACCACCACGGTGCAGCGCAATGCCGACCATGCCTGCCATGCCGAGCAGCTGGCCGCATCGGCCTCGGCGGTGGCAGTGCGCGGCGGCGCCGTAGTGGCCGATGTGGTGCAGACCATGGCCTCGATCGATGCCTCGTCGCGCAAGATCGTCGACATCATCGGCGTCATCGACGGCATCGCGTTCCAGACCAACATCCTGGCGCTGAATGCGGCGGTGGAGGCGGCCCGTGCCGGCGAGCAGGGCCGTGGCTTCGCCGTGGTGGCGTCCGAAGTGCGTAACCTGGCCCAGCGCTCGGCCAGCGCCGCCAAGGAAATCAAGGCACTGATCGACGATTCGGTCGGCAAGGTGGCGGCCGGGACCCGGCTGGTGGGCCAGGCCGGCGGCACCATGGACGAGGTGGTGGCCAGTATCCGCCGCGTCACCGACATCATGGGCGAGATCCGCCACGCCAGCACTGAACAGACCCGTGGCATCGCCCAGATCAACGACGCCGTGACCCAGATGGACCATGTGACCCAGCAGAACGCGGCGCTGGTGGAACAGGCGGCGGCGGCGGCCGATGCCATGCGTGAGCAGGCGGCGCAGCTGGCGCAAGTGGTTGCCATCTTCCAGATTGACGCCGGTGCCCGCCCGTCGGCCCGCGCGCCTGCGCTGGCTGCCTGAGCAACTGTTGCAGAATGGCTACGATTGATGCTGTTTCAACCTTGCCCGCAGGGCCAGCGCGCGCCCTGTAATCCGGGCTGGCTGCGCCTTTGCAAGCCACAATGAATGTAGCTTCATCAATTTTTTATTTAAACTTTTTAAAACTTTGCGCAGTTTTTGAAAGAATTGCGATACAGTTTGAGCACAGCGGTGTGTCAGTACACGCACGCATAAAAAATACAAAATTGGGGTGGCATCCAGTGGAAAAATTGTCCGGAGTAGACAGTACAACTTGGGTGCCAGTCGGGCTGGCTGTGGCCGGCGCCGCTGGCAGCGTCGTATTCGGGTGGGCCAGCTATGGCTGGTACACCGTGCTGTGGGCCGTCGTGCTGGGCGCGGGCGCCGTGCTCGGCATCCGTCTGCTGGGCGGCGCTGGCGATGGCGGCAGTCCGGCCCAGATGATCGACGCCTACCTGACCTCGCGCGAACAGTTCAGCAGTGCCGTGATGCCGATCTGGGCCCGCCACATCGAAAGTTCACGCACGCAGATGGAGGAAGCGGTGGCCGACCTGGCCGGGCGCTTCTCCAGCATCGTCGACAAGCTCGACAATGCCCTGCATGCGTCCTCGCTGAATGGCAGCAATGGCGAGAATGCGCTGGTAGACGTGTTCGCCAATAGCCAGACCCAGCTGGGCTCGGTGGTCGACTCGATGAAGTCGGCGATGGCGTCCAAGCAGCAGATGCTGGTGCAGATCCAGGACCTGGAGCGCTTCACGCGCGAACTGCGGGACATGGCCGAGGGCGTGGCCAGCATCGCCGCCCAGACCAATTTGCTGGCGCTGAATGCCGCCATCGAAGCGGCCCGTGCCGGCCCGGCCGGACGTGGCTTCGCGGTGGTGGCGCAAGAAGTGCGCAACCTGTCAAACCGCTCGGCCGAAACGGGCCGCAACATCTCGCAGCGGGTCGGGCAGATCAGCAGCGCCATTCTGGCCGCCAGTCAGGCCGCCGAACAATCGCGGGCCCAGGAAAACCAGTCGATGCAAGCGGCCGAGGGCATGATCGACGCGGTGCTGAGCGACTTCCACCGGGTCACCGATGCGCTGGTGCAGTCGTCCGAAACGCTGAAGCAGGAAAGCCTCGACATTCAGGGCGAGGTCGGGCAGGCGCTGGTGCAACTGCAGTTCCAGGACCGGGTCAGCCAGGTGATGGCGCACGTGCGCGAGAACATCGAACTGCTGCCGGCCGTGCTGCGCCAGAACCGCGACCGCTACCTGGCCGACCAGACGCTGGACGCGCTGGACCCGGCGCTGCTGCTGGGCGAGCTGCAAAAAACCTATGCGATGGCCGAAGAGCACGCGGTCCATCAGGGCGGTGGTGGCAAGGCAGCCGCCGCCGCGCCGGACGAAATTACCTTTTTCTGAGGAAGTCTCATGGCAAAAACCATCATGGTGGTCGACGATTCCGCGTCCTTGCGTCAAGTTGTCGGGATTGCGCTGAAGGGCGCCGGCTATGACGTGATCGAGGGCCGCGATGGCGTCGATGCGCTGTCCAAATGTACCGGCCAGAAGATCCATCTGGTGGTGTGTGACGTGAATATGCCGAATATGGACGGCATCACCTTCGTCAAGCAGTTCAAGCAGCTGCCGCTGTACAAGTTCACGCCCGTCATCATGCTGACCACCGAGTCGCAGGAGAGCAAGAAGGAAGAGGGCAAGGCGGCCGGCGCCAAGGCCTGGGTGGTGAAGCCGTTCAAGCCCGAAGTGCTGCTGGGCGCGGTCGCCAAGCTGGTGCTGCCATGAGCGCGGCCAGCGCCCACGCCAGCCTGGCGCTGGACGGCGAGCTGACGATTTACCGCGCCGCCGACCTGAAACAGGAATTGCTGGCCGCGCTGCGCCAGACCCAGGTGCTGGAACTGAATCTGGCCGGCGTCACCGAGCTCGATACCGCCGGCCTGCAAGTGCTGATGCTGGCCAAGCAGACCGCCAGCGCCGACCGGCGCGAGCTGCGGCTGGTCCAGCATAGCCCGGCCGTGGTCGACATCTTTGAAATGCTGGACCTGGGCGCTTTCTTCGGCGACGCCGTGCTGATCCATTAATTCCCTTCTTTGTTGCGCCTGTTTGCTGCCCTGCGAGGACGTCGTCATGAACCTGGATCAAGCACTGCAGACCTTCATCGCGGAGAGCCGCGAGCTGCTGGAAGACATGGAAAACGCGCTGCTCAACGTCGACCTCGCGGGCGACCAGAGTGAAGCGATTGGCGCCATCTTCCGCGCCGCCCACACCATCAAAGGCTCGGCCGGGTTGTTCAGTCTGGACCACATCGTCGCCTTCACCCACGTCGTCGAAAGCCTGCTGGACGAGGTGCGCGATTGCCGCGTGACGCTGAACGACGGCATGATCGTGCTGCTGCTGTCGTGTTGCGACTACCTGTCGGGCATGATCGACGGCCTGGCCGCCGGTCGGCTGGAGGCTGATCCCGACAGCGCGGCCGAAGGCGAGATGCTGTTGCAGCAACTGCGGCGCCAGATGGAATGCGAGGTCGCCGTCCCCGCCGATGCCGATGCCGGCGCCGCCGTGCTGGCCATGGCGGGCCGGCCCGATCCGACCGTCGAGCGCATCGAGGATGAGCGCGGCGACAGCGATTACTGGCATATCTCGCTGCGCTTCGGGCGCGGCGTGCTGCAAAATGGCATGGACCCGATCGCCTTCCTGCGCTACCTCGGCAAACTGGGCCGCATCGTCGCCATCGCGGTGTAGCCGGATGCGCTGCCGCCGGCCGAGGACATGGATGCCGAGCTGTGCTACCTGGGCTTCGAGATCGCGTTCGACAGCACGGCCGACAAGGACGCCATCGAAGGCGTGTTCGAATTCGTCGCCGATGACTGCGAAATCCACATCATCGCGCCCCATAGCAAGGTGTCGCAGTATGTCAACCTGATCCGCGCGCTGCCGGAGCAGGCGGCGCGGCTGGGGGATATTTTGGTGCGCTGCGGCAGCATCACGGCGCGCGAGCTGGAAGAAGCGCTGCAGCAGCAAGCGTCGAACAGCGACGCCAGCAGCACCCCGCAGCAGATCGGCAGCATCCTGGTCGACCGCGCCGACGTGCCGCCGGTGGTGGTGGAGGCGGCGCTGGCCAAGCAGAAGCAGGTCAGCGAGCAGAAGGCGCAGGAGAGCCGCTCGATCCGCATCGATTCCGACAAGCTGGACCGGCTGATTGACCTGGTGGGCGAGCTGATCATCGCTGGCGCGCGCGCCAATATGATCGGCCAGAAGATCCACAACACCGAACTGCTGGAATGCACCTCGACGCTGTCCGGTCTGGTCGAGGAAGTGCGCGATGCCGCGCTGGAATTGCGCATGGTGAAAATCGGCGCCACCTTCAACCGCTTCCAGCGCGTGGTGCACGATGTGGCGCGCGAACTGGGCAAGGATATCGGCCTGATCGTCGATGGCGAAGATGCCGAGCTGGACAAGACCGTGGTCGAAAAAATCGGCGATCCGCTGATGCATCTGGTGCGCAATGCAATGGACCACGGCATCGAGCCGGCCGAGCAGCGCGTCGCCAACGGCAAGCCGGCCAAGGGCATGATCAAGCTGAATGCCTTCCACGAATCGGGCAGCATCGTGATCGAGGTATCCGACGATGGCGGCGGCCTGCGCAAGGAAAAAATTCTGGCCAAGGCGATCGAACGGGGTCTGGTCGAAGCGGACCGCAAGCTCAGCGACAGCGAAATCTACAACCTGATCTTCGAGGCCGGCTTTTCGACGGCGGAAAAAATCACCAATCTGTCCGGGCGCGGGGTCGGCATGGACGTGGTCAAGCGCAACATCACGGCGCTGCGCGGCAGCGTCGATGTCAGCAGCCGCGAAGGGCAGGGCACCACGGTGTCGGTGCGGCTGCCGCTGACGCTGGCCATCATCGACGGCTTCCTGGTGCAGGTCGGCGGCTCGGTGTTCGAGATCCCGCTCGACATGATCGAGGAGTGCATCGAATACGCGACCGAGCCGGGCCAGGATTACTGCAATCTGCGTGGCCAGGTGCTGCCCTTCATCCGGCTGCGCGAACTGTTCCGCATCGACGGCGCCGCCACCCGGCGCGAGAGCATTGTGGTGCTGAAGCTGGGGGCGCTGCGTGCCGGGCTGGTGGTCGACACGCTGCTGGGCGAATTCCAGACCGTCATCAAGCCGCTCAGCCCGATTTTCAGCGAAGTCAAATGCATCAGCGGTTCGACCATCCTCGGCAGCGGCGAAGTGGCGCTGATCGTCGATGTGGCGGCGCTGTTGCACACCGTCAGCGGCCGCGGCGCGGTCCAGCTGGCGGCTTGAATCCAACTTTTTTGCGGGGCTCCCATGACCACTAGCGCCAATGTCGCCAACCTCGCCAACCTCGCCACCTACGGCAGCAGCGCCCTGACGGCGCTGGCCGGCGCCGCTGGGCCGCTGCCCAGTCAGTTCCTGACCTTTATGCTGGCCGCCGAGCCGTATGCGGTCGGTATCTTGCACATCAAGGAGATCATCGAATACGGCAGCCTGGCCACGGTGCCGATGATGCCGGCCTGCGTGCGCGGCGTGATCAACCTGCGCGGTGCGGTGGTGCCAGTGATGGATTTGGCGGCCCGCTTCGGCCGCCCCAGCAGTATCATCAGCAAGCGCAGCTGCATCGTGATCGTCGAAGTCGCCAGTGCCGATGGCGAGGGCAAGCAGGTGCTGGGGATGCTGGTCGACGCCGTCAATGCCGTGGTCGAGATCGCCGCCGCCGACATCGAGCCGGCGCCCTCGTTCGGCACCCGCATCCGGCCCGACTTCATCGCCGGCATCGGCAAGGCCAACGGCAAGTTCGTCATCCTGCTGAACATCGAGCAGGTGCTGTCGACCGATGAAATCGTCGAGCTGGCGCGCAGTTCCACTGCGGTCGCCGCCTGAATGAACCTGCCGGACCCCACCCATGCCAGTCATCACGCTCACGGACCGCGAGTTTTCCCAATTCCAGCGCTTTATTTACGACGCCGCCGGCATCTTCATGGCCAATGGCAAGCAGGCCTTGGTCAGCGGCCGGCTGGCCAAGCGCCTGGCGCACTACCAGCTGAACAGCTATGGCGATTACCTGCGCCTGCTGGAGTCGCGCAGCCAGCCGGCCGAACTGCAGGTGGCAGTCGATCTGCTGACCACCAACGAAACCTATTTCTTCCGCGAACCGAAGCACTTTGCGCTGCTGCGCGAGCTGGCGCTGGACGCCAAGGCGCGCAACAAGGGGCTGCGCATCTGGAGCGCGGCCTGTTCCAGCGGCGAGGAGCCGTACAGCATTGCCATGGTGCTGGCCGACGTGCTGGGCGACGCCGGCTGGGAAGTGCTGGGCACCGATATCAGCACCCGCATGCTGGATCGGGCCCGCTGTGGCCATTATCCGATGGAGCGGGCCAGTCAGATGCCGCTGCCGTACCTGAAGCGCTTTTGCCTGAAAGGGCAGGGCAGCGAGGCGGGTACGCTGCTGATCGAACGGACGTTGCGCCAGCGCCTGCAGTTGCAGCACCTGAACCTGAACCAGCCACTGCCCAAGATCGGCCAGTTCGACGTGATTTTCCTGCGCAATGTAATGATCTATTTCAATTTGGAGACCAAGCGCCAGGTGGTGGCGCGCTTGCTGGCCCAGCTGCGTCCGGGCGGCTATTTTCTGATCGGCCATTCGGAAACGCTGAACGATATCAACGACAGCGTCAAGCCGGTGGCGCCGTCGATTTATCGCAAACCCTGAGCGCCGCCGCGCCGCTGGCCATGTCCGACTCCAAGCTGATCGACATCTTCCTGATGCCCGGCGATTACTTCGTCGGCGATGAGCGTTATCGGGTCCGCACGCTGCTCGGTTCCTGTGTCTCGATCACGCTGTGGCATCCGGCGCTGCGGATCGGTGCGATGTCGCATTTCCTGCTGCCGGGTGGGCGCGCCACGCGTGGCAATGCGGCGCGCCATCACGACAAGCCGGGCATGTATGGCGCCGATGCGATGGACCTGCTGCTGTCCGGCATGGCGGCGCACGGAGTGGCCCCGGCTCAGTGTCAGGGCAAGATTTTTGGGGGCGCCGCGATGTTTCCGCGCAGCGCCAAAGTACGGGATATCGGTTTGCAGAATGGTGATTTTGCGCGCACGCTGCTGCAACGCCACGGCATCATGGTGGTCTCGGAAAGCCTGTTTGGCGAAGGCCATCGGCAACTGATCTTCACCATCCGCAGTGGCGAGGTGCTGAGCCGGCAAGTACCGCCCGAACCGGGCGCCGTGTTGCGCCGCAAGGAGAAAGCATGAAGACCATCCAGGTCATGATCGTCGATGATTCGGCTGTGGTGCGTCAGGTCCTCAGCGGCCTGCTCAATGACGCGCCCGGCATCACTGTCACCCATGCGGTGGCCAACCCGCTGCTGGCGATGGAACGCATGAAGGTGCAATGGCCGGACGTCATCGTGCTCGATGTCGAGATGCCGAAGATGGATGGGATTACCTTCCTGAAGAAGATCATGGCCGAACGGCCGACACCGGTGGTGATCTGTTCGACGCTGACCGAGAAAGGCGCGCAGACCTCGGTCGAGGCGCTGACGGCGGGCGCGGTGGCGATCATCACCAAGCCGCGGCTCGACCTGAAGCAGTTCCTGCACGACAGCAGCGACGAGCTGGTGTCGGCGGTGCGCTCGGCCGCCGGGGCCCGGGTCGGCAAGCTGGTCAACCGGCCGCCGGCGCCGCCGGTGACGGCCAAGCTGAACGCCGACGCCATTCTGCCACCGGTCGAGCCGGGCGGGCGGGCGATGGCCCAGACCACCGAGCGGGTGGTGGCGATCGGCACCTCGACCGGTGGCACGCAGGCGCTGGAAGAAGTGCTGACGGCGCTGCCACGGGTCGCGCCCGGCATTGTCGTGGTGCAGCACATGCCGGAAAAATTCACGGCCGCGTTTGCCGCGCGGCTGGACAGCGTGTGCCAGGTGCGGGTCAAGGAAGCGGCGAACAACGACCGCGTATTGCAAGGCCAGGTACTGATCGCGCCGGGTGGCAAGCATATGCTGCTGCGCCGCACCGGGGCCCAGTATTTTGTCGAAGTGGTCGCCGGCCCGCTGGTGAACCGGCCCCGGCCGTCGGGCGATGTGGTGAACATGGTGCGCGT
>JBGSBQ010000046.1:0-13347 GCA_041730475.1 Sphingomonadaceae bacterium | reverse complement strand
GGCCCGCCGCCCTTGCTAAAGTCTGCGTCGAGCCTGTTTCCATAGCGGTCTAGTGCCTGACCACGGGACAATTTCGCGTTCAGTTGCACCCGATCGGATACCTCACGATAGCCCCAATAAAATGGAATTACAGGGCTCAGTGTCTCAGTCGTAATGGTTCTTTTGTAGAAGATCGCATCTGGATCTGCTACAACGTGTTTCAGATCTTCCTCCGTCGGCAGCCGGTAGGAACCCGGCCGCAAGTCGCCATTCAGGCGTACCGATAGACCTTCGCACAGGCCCCGTTCGACGGCAGCGTAACCAGTGCCCGTATCGTTGACGCCATGCACAAGAATGATATTGCCCGGCGTGTTGTGCCGCACGGGCAAGACTTTGTCCTTGCTGCGGTTCGTCATCGTCACACTGGCACTCGCGCCTACCTCGTAAGGTTTTTTTGGGTAGCGACTACTCATGATGCTGGTCCCTTTTTGTTCTTAATCGCTTTCGCACTGACCACCTGCATGCTGCCGCGCTGAATCAGCTGGGTTTTGCCTTCATCGTCACAGCGTTCTTCCAACTCGCTGCCGTCGCTGACACTGCTTTCAATATCAAGATCCGGCGCGGGAATCCCGCCATCCATATGTGCGTAATAGCGCGCTTGAAACTTCAGGTCGCCCTGGCCTTGCTCGAAGGTCGGTAGCGCTGCCGCCATCGTCGAACTCCCTTTGAATGGGAAACTGGCACCATGATGAGTAATTGTTCCACTGGTACCAATCGTGATACCGTCGCCGATTTTGATGAAAGACCCATCTTCAGCTATCAAGACGATCTCCTTGGCCATGCCAACAATCTTGCCTTCGGTCGCCGTGAATTTCACGTCCTTGGCAGCGTTGATCTCGGTTTCGTCGCACTGACTCTGCAGGAGTAGCTTTCCCCGATGTGCTATCAAGTTCATCCCATTGCTCTGGGCAAATAGCGATATGCCTTTGCCAGCGTTGAGAGTCGCGCATTGGCCGGCAGTCAGATGCAAGCCCTGCTGGGCTACAGAGTCCAACGTAGTCCCCGCATAACTGACGATAGCTTTGGGCGTAGCGAAACTGAGACCAGCGGGTGCGCTAACTGCGATCACAGGCTGACCACCTTCCCTCCCTTTCGGCTGGGTATTACTACCGCTCTCCCAAGACGCCAGCGCCTGAGCCAACTTCTGCTGCTCCCCGGACTCCACCGGCTTGCCTTGATGAGCTGCAGCGTAGTCCCCAAGCGATTTCACCAATTCAGCGCACTCGGACACCAGATCCAAAAAGGCCATGCGATCCATCTGCTTATCTGCGGACCCAGCCCGCTCCCAGGCCGAGAGCAACATCCCCTTGGCAGCTCGCAGGGCAATTTGCTCGCCAGTACTAAGTTCAATTCCCTCACCACGCGGCTCGCCATTACCATCCTTCTTGGGCTGCGTTAGATAACCAAGATTAAGCTGGCTATCCCCATGCTCGCTAGCCAGCTGGGCGCTGATCTGCCCCTCCGTATCATCAAAGCGCAGTTGGTTAGCGCGTCCAGCGTGAATTTCGCGGCTCTTGATGCCGGACAGGTAACGGTTTCCGGGCAAGCCATCCAGATTGCTCAACGCTGGCGGCAGCGCTTGCTGGTTGTACAGCTGCCCGACGATCACCGGCCTATCCGGGTCGCCCCCCACAAACGCCACCAGCACTTCGCTACCGATGCGCGGCAGACCAACAGTGCCGCACTGCCCCACGCTACCCGGTCCGTTGCCGGCCCAATTGGACGCCACCCGCACCCAGGCCGAGTCGGTCTCGGTATCAGACGCACCGCTTCCGGCGGCCTGCTCGTGATCGTCCGGACGGGTACCAGGAAAGCGGATTTTGACCCGCCCCAGCGCATCGCAATACACCTCCTCGCTCTCCGGTCCGACTACCAGCGCACTCTGCATCGGCACCTGCGGCAGTTCGCTGCGCTCGTCATAGTCCGGCACGATGGCGATACCGCGCCGCACGGCGGTAAATTGCACATGCATCCGCATCGCACCGCCCGCCACTTGCTGGCTAAGCTCCTGCTCACCCGGCGTTGCCTGCATCCAGCGGTTACGCCAGAACAGCCGTTCCACCCGCGCCGCCAGTGCTTTCGGCAGGTTGTTGTGCGCCGTAACCTGCAGCGCCGTGACGACGAAGTCGCGTTCTTCCGCCGGGTGACTATCGACCTCGGCATGCTCAGACAGCGTAAAGTATTCGCCCGCGCACAGATCGCGCACGCTGCCCTGACCGTGAAAGCACTTCGAGACATAGTCATAACGCGTCATCCGCAACTGCCCCAGACGGTACAGATCTTCGCTATCGTCACCAGCATGCGGCGCCAGGATGCGGTAATCGTCCAGACTGGCGGCCAGTTCATTGCCATTAACCCCCTGATCGACCTGCCCCTGCGCCTGCATGGCCATGAATTGCGTACCCGGCACGTTCAGGTAATCCCAGCTATGCCGTCCCACGCTGCCTGGCTGCAAGCTGCGCACCGCGCTCCACGAGGTAATGGTGTCGCGCTGCTCGGTCGCATTGTCGCGATGGTAGCGAATGGTGCCGGCGGCATTCTGGCGCAGACTGTCGGCATCGTTGAACAGCACCAGCGTATGTGTCGGCGCCTCAGCATCCGGCTCGGCGCGGAAGGTCCACGCGATGCCGCGCCGCTTCAGCAGGCGGCGGATGAAATGGCCATCCGATTCATTGAATTGCATGATGAATTCGCGCTGCGGATAGCCCGCCTGCGCCAGCCCTTCGTCCGTTTCGTAGCGGAAGCAAATGCCCAGCGTGGGACTGCGCTGCTGCCACTCACCGAGCAAGCGCTGCACGATTTCCAGCTCATTCAGATTACGGAAGATACGGGTATTGATGCGCTGGTCCAGCACAGCCAGTGCATCGCGCAGCACCAGCTGATAACTGGCCAGACCGCCGTCGCTGTCGCCTGCTGCCGCCTCGGTAACGATGCCGCACACGTTACGCAACTCGCCCCGGTCGGTGACAAATTCCAGCGCCACCGGCAACGCAATCAACTGCTTCAACGGCAAGCCAACGCGGGCCGACACGCACAGCACCCGATATTCGAGGCCGCCACACACCGCCTCGCTACCCTGCACGCGCTGCGGCAGCAGCATGTCGTCGTTCAGGCCACCGGGAGTATCCAGCCGCAACCGCAGCGGGCGGTTGCTGGTGACCAGATCCTTCATCTGGGTCAGGAAACTGAAGAACTCGTGATCGCTTTCCATGGGCAGGCTCCGTCGTCGAGTGACAGATTGCCGATGATGTCACTGGCAGCGTCGGCGACCTTGAGCTGACGCAATGGAAGCGACCGCTTGCCGCCGTCGCGCTAGTGTCCTGAATTGCTCGTTCGTTGAAGAATAAATAGGGCGAAATCGGGCCGAGACAAGGAACCAAGCACAGCAAGGCCGGGGCCTTGCTGTGCTTTGGTGACGCAATATCGGTACGATTTTCGCCTTATTTATTCAACGAATCTGCAATTCAGGACACTAGCCCAGGATGCTGAGTAAATCCTCGGCCGTGATCTGCAAGTCGTGCAGCGTACCACCGCTCAGCACCGCGTCCGCCAGGCCAGCCTTGGTGCGTTGCAACGCCTGGATCTTTTCTTCCAGCGTGCCCTTGGCGATCAGTCGGTACACAAATACCGGCTTGTCCTGCCCGATGCGCCAGGCGCGGTCAGTAGCCTGGTTCTCGGCGGCCGGATTCCACCACGGGTCGTAATGGATCACCGTATCAGCCGCCGTCAAATTCAGGCCGACACCGCCAGCCTTCAGGCTGATCAGGAAAATCGCTACCGCCCCGCTCTGGAACGCGGCAACTTGCGCAGCGCGGTCGCCCGTCTCCCCGGTCAGCAACGCATACGCCACGCCACGCGCTTGCAGCTCGGCTTCGATCAGCGCCAGCATGCTAGTGAACTGCGAGAAAATCAGCAGCTTGCGCCCTTCATCGAGCAAGTCGTCGACCAATTCCATTAATGCTTCCAACTTGGCCGACGGCACCTTGGCCGGCCGTGTTCCCGTCATCTTCAACAGGCGCGGGTCACAGCAGACCTGACGCAGTTTCAGCAGCGCATCGAGGATCACGATCTGGCTGCGCGCCACGCCCATGCGCGCGATTTCGTCACGCACCTTGCGGTCCAGCGCCAGCCGCACCGTCTCGTACAGGTCGCGCTGCGCGCCGGCCAGCTCGACCACGCGCACCATTTCCGTCTTCGCTGGCAACTCCTTGGCCACCGTGTCCTTGGTACGCCGCAGCAGGAATGGCTTAATACGACGAATCAGCAAGGCATTGCGGCTGCTATCGCCCTGCTTTTCGATCGGCTTGCGGTAGTCCGCATTGAAGCGCTTCTCGTCACCCAGCAGCCCCGGCATCAGGAAATGGAATTGCGACCATAATTCACCCAGATGATTCTGCAACGGCGTACCCGTCAGGCACAAACGGTGCTGCGCACGTAATAGCAGCGCCGTCTGGGCCGCCTTGCTACGCTGATTCTTGATGTATTGCGACTCGTCGAGTATCAGCAGGTGGAAGGGCTGCTGGCACAGCAGCGCTTCATCACGTGGCAACAGCGCATATGAGGTCAACACCAGATCGGCCGCGCCGATCTCGGCGTAGCGCTGCAAGCGCTCCGACCCCGTCAACACCAGCACCCGCAGACCGGGCGCAAAGCGCGCCGCCTCTTCCTGCCAGTTACTCATCAAACTGGTCGGCGCCACCACCAGCGCCGGTGCATTCAGGCGGCCCGCTTCTTTCTCGGTCAAGATATGACTCAAGGTCTGTATGGTCTTGCCCAGGCCCATGTCATCGGCCAGAATGCCGGCCAAGCCATACTCGCGCAGGAATTGCATCCACGCCAGCCCCTGCAACTGATATGGCCGCAAGCTGGCCTGCAGCCCGGCCGGCGCGGCCACTGGCGTGATTCGCTCAAACGCGTTCAGCTTGTGGCCCAGTGCGCGCCAGCGCTCCCCACCCACCCAGCGCAACTGGGTACTCGCTTCCAGCTCAGCCAGACGGGCCGCCTCCAGCGTCGGTAATCGCAGCGTACTACCGCTGCGCTCACCAAAGTACAGCTCACCCAGCGTACGCAAGATAGGCTTGATGCGGCCCCATGGCAGCGCCACCCGCCGCCCATCCGCTAAATCGGCCAGCAACAACTCTTCATCGGCGCGCGCCTCCAGCGCCGCCACGGCAAAATCCTGCGGCGCCTGCCGGATCAGCTGCAATAGCACGGGCAACAGGGGAACCCGGGTTTCCTGCACCACGATGCCCAGCTCCAGGTCCAGCCAGGCGCTGCCCGCGCCGGCTTCGTCATGGGTCACATCGGCATACCAGTCATCGATCTCGGCCAGCTGGTAGCGATAATCCGGCGTCAGCTCAATCTGCCAGCCCCGCGCCTGTAACTGCGGCAGGCCGACGCTGGCGAAGTGCAGCCAGGCCGCTTCGTTGGCCAGACGCATCAGGCCGGGCAGCCCGGCGTCAGCGCCGCTGGCCGTCGACCCGGCACGAAAGCCACAGGCCAGCAATTCTTCCCGTGCAGCAGCCTCGTCGGCGAAAGCACGGGCGATCGTTTCCAGGCTGCCCCCGTTGATACGGCTCAGCTTCACACGCGGGTCGGCCTCGACACGCTGACCATCATAGTCATACGCCAGCATCCCAAAATCTTCCACCATCGAGCGGCCGCTGCGCACGTCATACCATTCCATGCAGCCCAGCGTCAGCACGGGCTGCGGCCAGATGTCGCTGCGCACGCTGGTCGCCAGCACCGGCAGCGGCAGCACGCCTCCCAGTTCCGGCGCGCCCAGTGCTTGCATCGCCTGCGCCACCTGGCCATGGGCAACGTGCGGGGCGCGTGCCACCAGCGCCACCAGCTTACTCAACGGCAAGGCCGTCGACAGGCCGGGCAGCTCCAGCGCCCCCAGACTGTCACCGTGCAGATAACACGGCGGCGCCAGCGGCAAGACATGCTCAAGCGCCGTCCCATCCGCATCCTGCCAGACCAGGCGCAATCCAGTCTGCGCTGCGTCCTGCAGCCATGTCAGCGATGCGCTGCGATCGGGGCCGGGATGCAGCTGGCGCAAGCCGGCGCGCAGCCCATTCTTGTCATCGGCCCAATACAGTGACGCTTGCTCCAGCACCTGCCACAGCAGCCGGGCCACGCGCTCACCGACCAGTTCCAGCGCAGGGGAACTCCAGATACTCTCCAGCATAGCAACATAGTTCGCAGCGAACACCTGATCCTGCTCACTTAAATAGGCCGGTGGCTTGTTATGGAAGTCGTACGTGTCCTTGATCAGGGTGGCAGAACGGATGCAGCCATCGGCGGCGACTTGCCCCTTGGCCAGCAACAGCCGCAATGTCCCGGTGCCCGGCTGCGGCATCAGCAGGAAAATCAGCCGTGCGGTCGGTTTCCTGACCGCCTTCGGTCGCGCGGCCGACTCCCAGCGCGTCGTTTCCAACGTCCCGCGCAACATCGCCAGCCATTGAGCCAGCTCGGGGGCCAAGACCTGCGCTGGCGGCGTCGGCGGCGCATCGGCCAACTGCTCCAGCACCGTCAACAGCACCGCCACCACGTGCTTGCAATTCACCTCCATCGGACAGCTGCATTGCCCATCAAAGCGCGGCTGCGCGCCCCGCAGACGCAGCTGGATAGTCTGGCGATAGCTGTTGCGCTGGCTGCCAATGACCACGCCGTCGATCACCTCGCCGCGCAGCTCGGCCTGCCGTACTTGGTGGTGGCGATAGTAATCCAGCCCACGGCGGAAGGTGGTACTGTCAAATTGGCGGCGCACATCATCAACGGTATACATAAACGGGATAGGGGAGTGGTAACACAAGGCGTCATTATCGCCGCTCCAGAACGGCAGCACTGGCACTAATGCAGTCCGATCTGTATGGCGCTGCTCACCCCAAGCTGCCGGCCGCATTTTTCCACGCGCGCGTCGCCTGCCAAAGACAGTGATGCTGATAGCGCCCCCAGATCGATCGCAGACTCGGCTGGTTGCGCTACGCCCCTGATCCAAATCAGCGCGCCGCATGCGCCCCGCTCAACTCTGCAGCGTGTAGCGCGTATCGTCCCGATCCGGCCCGCCCGGCTGGGCCACCAGCCAGCTGTCGATGCCCAGCCGGGCCGCCCCCAGTTGCAGCGGCACCACGGCGGCCCCGCGCAGTTGCAAACGCACATCCCACTGCAAATCAACGCCACAATGCAGCCGCAGCAACGCGGCCAGCGCCCGCGTCCCCTCCGCATCCGGCAGGAAGCGCTCAAATTCGGAGCGTTCCAGCGGCCCCAGCCGCAATCGCACCCGCGCATCACAGCGATACAGGCGCTGCCCCAGCAGCATGCCTACGCCCAGACTGACATGCGCCACACCCAATTGCGCCTGATGTAGCGGCGGTAACTGCTGCCAGCCACCCGCCAGCGGCTCGATCGTGACCGGTACCCCGAAATACTCGCTATAGCAGGCCGCCATCACCGGCGCCGACGCAGTACGACTGCGCAACAGCAGAGCATAGCGCGCCAGCGTATCATCCGCCAGCAGACCGTCAGGCGGCGCCGCAACGCCGGCCAGTGCCATCAGCAAGGTGCGGAAAATATCCTCGCCATCATCCTGCAGACACTCCGGCCGGTGGTGCGCCCAGGCCAGATAAAACAGCTGCTGCGAGCGCTGCGCCAGCAGGTCCAGGAAGGCGCGCGGCCCGCTGTCGGCGGCGCTACGCTCATGCTCGGCGAGACGCTGCGTATAGTGCAGCGGCAGCGTTCCCGTGCTACCCAGCAAGCCGAGAAAAGCCGGCGTCAACCCCTGCACTACGCCATCCTGCTGCGCCACCGCGCCGAGCTGGCTGGGCGGGAACGCCAGCGCCAGCCGGTTACCCAGCCGAATCTCCTCCACCGGCTGCTGCTGTGCCAGCAAGCGCATCGCCTGAAAAAATTCAAAGCGATACGGCTGCTCCCGCAGCGTCTGTATCAGGCCAGGGTCAAGTGGCCGTTGCGCGGAGGACATCGCAGCAACTCCTTTCCACTGGACTGCGCCAGCACCACCAATTGCGTAAAACTGTTCAGATGCACCTGCAGCGCGAAGAAGCAATCCAGCACCTGCGCGAACACATGAATGCCACTGCCGGCAAACGCCTCCTCATCCAGCGTCAGCCGCATCTCGACGCCGCGCAAATAGGCCGCCCCCTCAGGCTGGCGCAGCCACGCGCTGGCTGGACCTGCCTCCAAAGAAACGATGCCATCGATCTGACGCTGCGCCACCGCATCCTCGCGCCGCACATACAGGCGCAACAAAGCGCCCAGACTGTCGTAACTCAACTGCCGATGGTTCAGCGCCAGATGCCGCACCAGCCCCCAGTGCGCCCCGCCCTCGGTCGCCACGCGCAGGCTGCGCGTCGGCCGCCGCAATAGCCGGATCGGATAACCGCCACATGCCACCTCCGTCACCAGATCGCCGCCCGGCGCACCATGCCGCAGCGTGGCCGGCACATCGCGGTTAGTACAGCTCAGCTCCACCGACGCCGTCCCGCCATCGAGTTGCAGCGGCGCCATGCTGCGTTCCACCAGCGCCAGCGTGTATTCATGCGCACGTCGACCGACCGCCAGCGCAGCGTCGCGTCGCAGCAGCCAGTACTGGCCATCACGCCCGGGCGTCTCGCCGTGCCGCAGCGCATAGTAGGGGATGAACTCGGTACTGCTGCTACCCTGCGCCGTCTTGCGCAGCAACCGCACCCGTTCCACCTGATACACCTCCGCCGCCGCTGCCGGCAAGCCATCCGGCAGCAAGGGATAACTGCTACGGGTGGCCGTGATGCGGATCGGCGTCGCGTGCTGGCGGAACAGATTGACAACCGGCGTACAGGCCAGCAGCAGATTGTCGCGCGTGACGCCGCGCAGCAGCCGCGCCATCGGACTGTCGCTACGCACGCCCGGCAATAGCAGGCACAGCGTCAGCTTGGCGCAGCCAGCAGGTTGCTGCGCCAGCAGCGCCGACAGATCGAGATCAAAAAAATTGAACTTCTCAGGACAGTTGTAATACTCGCTAAGCAAGCGATACGCGCTGTGCGCCGCCGCCGGCACCGGCAACAGCGCATCGCCGTCGTCAAAACCAACCGCCCGTATCGGCAACTGCGGCAGCACGCGCCAGTGGCCGTCCGCTTCGACCAACGCACCGGTGCTGTGCATGAACAGCGCATCACGCAACGCGGCACACAGCGCCGCCTCACCATCGATATACACGCGCAGCGGCGCCAGCCCCGCCCCCGCCAGCCCCTGCGCCGCCGCGCTGGCCTCCAGCGTCAGACACAGCGCACTACCGGACTCCTGCGCCAGCCGCAGCGCGGGCGGCACCGCCAGCAGCGCCTCAAAGCGCGCCACGCTGATGCGCAGCGGCGCCAGCGTCACCTCGTACACACTACGAAAGCGGCACACCACCCCGTCCGCCCCACGCGCCTTCAGCTCGGTCCCGCGTGGTACCCGGATCACCCCGCTCATTTCATTCGGACGCGCCGCGCTGTAATCGAAGCGGGCAATCGAACAGGCCGGAAACGGCCGCAGATAATGCGGATACAGAATCTCCAGCAACGCCTCGGTAAAGCCAGCATAACCATCATCGAGCAGCCGCGCAGTGCGTGCATTCATCAGCGCCACGCCCTGCAACAGCCGCTCGACATGCGGATCGGCACAAGTCTCGCCGCTCAGTTGCAAACTGCCCGCCAGCTTCGGATAACGCGCGGCAAACTCCAGTCCGGCGCGCCGCAGCAGGCCCAGCTCGCGCTCAAAATACGGCAGCAGTTTTTCCATGAATGCGTCCCGTCATCCCGCCAAGAGTACGATGATGGCACTGGCACCGAACCTGCCCTTGATGTGCGCCAATGTCGCACCCGCGTCACAGCCTGTGATGTGACGCCGGGTCCAGCCCCGCTCCGCCCCAGTTTGACACGCTGTCCGGGCCGTGACGTCAGGCCGGACGTTATACAATAAAGCCAGCCTGCACTCCGGGCCTCCATCCAGTTCTGACAACTCGACCGTCTTCGACATGCCCCGACACCGCGCCGTGCTTCGCTCCGTGCTCTACTCTGCCCTGCTGTGGCCCTGGTGCGCAGCGCCGGCATCGAGCGCCGACCTGGTACTGCTGGCGCCGACCGACCAGGCCATGCCACTGGTGCGCTTCCAGGATGGCCGCCTCACCGGTGGCATCCTGAAAGACCTGGGCGACGCCATCGCCCAGCGCCTGGGACGCCATCCGGTCTACCTGAACGTCGACGTGCCGGGCCTGCCGCCCGCGCTAACCTCGGGTCGCGGCGACGCGGTCTGCTATGTGATGCCGTTCTGGATCGACGGCGACTACCTGTGGAGCAGCCCGCTGATCCCGGACGCCGAAATGGTGGTGGCGCAACCGGCAGCCGCGCCGATCCGCTCACTGAAAGACTTGCGCAACAAGCCGGTCGGCACCGTCGCCGGCTACCGCTACCCGCGCGTCGAGCAGGTACTGGGCAAGCACTTCGCCCGCACCGACGCCGAAAATATCGAAAAAAACCTGCAGCAGCTACAGGCCGGCAGAGTCAATTACACCATCATCGGCGAAAACACCCTGGCCTACCTGCAGCGCATCCATCCCGGCCAGCAGTACCGCATCGACCTGGTGTTCTCGACCTTCAAGGCACAATGCGCGCTGTCGCGCAAAGCCTCGGTCGACCCGCGCGACTTCAACCGCGCCATCGATGCCCTGATCGACGACGGCAGTATCGACCAAATCCTGGCCCGCTACCGCTGACGCCGCCCGAGCAGCCTCGCGCGGTTGCCTAAAAAATAATATTGCATTAGCATGCAGGAAGTCCATACTTCCACCCAAGGTCCCACATGCGCCCTGGCATCACACTCGCCCTCCTCACCGTCGCGCTGCAGGCCAGCGCCCAGACCGAACCCGCCTATGCCGGCCAGGCCAACTGCCGCATCCTCAACCCGGTCCCCAGAGACGACGAACGCGCCACCTGGAGCGGCGCCTGCGTCGATGGCTATGCCAGCGGCCCGGGCCTGCTGCAGTGGTACCACCATGAACAGCCGGTCGGCGGCTACGACGGCACGCTGCAGCGCGGCCGGCCGCACGGCAGCGGCGAGTACTTCTACAGCAATGGCAACTACTACAAGGGCGAGTTCCAGAACGGCCGCCGCCATGGCGCCGGCGTCTATCGGCTCAGCGACGGCAGCAGCACGCGCGGCCAGTTTGCGGATGGCGACCTGTTGGACGGCGAGGTCGAGCAAGTGTCGGCCAACGGCAACCGCTACACCGGCACGCTGCGCGGCGGTGCCCGCGACGGCCGGGGTGTCATGCAGTATGCGCTGGGCGGCAGCTACGAGGGCGACTGGCAGGATGACCAGCCACAGGGCGCCGGCACGATTATCTACCCGAACGGCAAACGGCTGGCCGGCACCTTTGAGCACGGCCTGCGCGTCGGCAGCGCCAGCGCAGCGCCCAAAGCCGAGCCGCAGCTCGAACTGACCGCCGCCTACACCACCCGCACCACCGCCGACCGCGAACGGCTGGCCCATGGCCTCAGCGTGCCGCCACAAGCCGCCTACGAAGCACTGACGTTTGCGCAGCAACTGCTGGTCAAGCAACCGTACCAGATCCTGCAAGACGCCGACCGCCCGCCCTACCCGCTGCGCGGCCAGCGTGCGCTGCTGACCATCCTGAGCACGGCGCAACGCTATGCCATGCAGGACGCCGTCGCCAGCTTCGATATCCTGATCGATGCCGACGGCAAGCCAACCGGCGTCCGCATCGTCGCCACGCCCAACCCGGAATTTGGCCGCTACTTTGCTGCCGCCGCGCTGCAGGTCCGCTTCAGCCCCGCCGTCTGCGGCGGTGCCCCCTGCGCCATGGCCTATCCGGTACGCGCCCGGCTGAGTGTCGCAGACCACGCCGCCGACTGATCATGACTGGTCCCGCTCAGCGCAGCGTATCGGCCCAGATGTTATGGGCCCAGTTCATCGCATACGCGCCCTCCAGCGTACCCGGCGCGCCCGACACGCCGCCGGAACCGGGCACCACCAGCAGCGTTTTCCTGGCCGCGTCATACGCATGCACCGACGCCACGTGGATCACCTCGCGGTCCGTCACAAAGCTGTAGCAGGTATTCGTCAGCAGCGGCGCCGGGTCCGGTGCGCGGCCACTCAGCAGATCCACCACCGCCGCCGCACACACCTTGGCATGCTGGTTCGCCATATGCGCCGACTTCGGCATCAGCGGCGCGCTCTGGATCGCATCGCCCAGCACATGGATGCCAATGGCCTGGGTCGACTCAAAGCTCAGAAAGTCCACCCCGCACCAGCGCCCGTTGACATTGGCCAGCCCGCTGCGCTGCGCGATGCTGCCGGCGCGCTGCGGCGGAATCACATTCAGCACATCAGCCCCTACCCGCTCGCCCAGCTCCGACACGGCGCTGCGGCTGGCCACCTCCACATCGACGGTCTGAAAACCGGGACGATACTCAATCATGCCGCCATAGCGCTCGCGCCACACGCGCTTGAACAGCGCCCCCTTCGACACGATATCCTCGTTCGCATCCAGCACCAGCACCTTCGAGCGCGGCTTGGCGCGGCTGAAGTAATGCGCCACCTGCGACGCCCGCTCATACGGACCGGGCGGACAGCGATATGGCGCCAGCGGTATCGTCATCGCAAACACGCCGCCATCCGGCAGCGCTTCCAGCTGCGCGCGCAAGGCCAGCGTCTGCGCCCCGGCCTTCCACGCATGCAGGATGCTGTCCTGCGCGCCGGGCCGGTTCATGCCGGGCAGCTGCTCCCACATGAACTCCACGCCGGGGGACACAATCAGGCGGTCATACGACAGGCTGGCGCCGCCGGCCAGCGCCAGCGTGCGGCGGCTGGCATCGATCGCCGTCACCGTATCGCGCACCATGCGCACGCCATGACGGCGCTCCAGGTCCGCGTAGCCCATGCTCAGCTCAGACAATTGCAGCGACCCGCCCAGTACCAGATTCGACAACGGACAGGAAATGAAACCAGCATTCGGCTCCACCAGCGTGACATCGATTGCCCCCCCGCCCCACAGCCGCACATAGCGCGCCGCCGTCGCGCCGCCAAAGCCGCCACCGACGACCACCACCTGCGGCCGCGCCGTACCCCCAATACTGGCGCAGCCAGTGGCCGAGGCCAGCACCGCGCCGGCACCCGCCGCACGGATAAAATCACGGCGCAGCATCGCGGCCTCCTTTGCCCTGCGCGGCGAACCAGGTCGCCAGCAATTCCAGCTGTTGGTCGGTATAGCCGCGCGTAATCTGTGTCATGATCGTCGCCGGGCGCGTG
>JBGSBQ010000045.1:0-13447 GCA_041730475.1 Sphingomonadaceae bacterium | reverse complement strand
GGAATAAAAGTAGGAGATTTGGTTCCAATTCCAAGCGGACCATTTCATGGAAAAGAAGGTGTAATAAAGCAAATTAGCAAAAATAGTCTACAATTAGTTCTTACTGAATTAGGAGTTTTAATAACCCTGAACAGAGAAGATATCTCATGCCAGCCTCCCGCAGGCCAGCAGGGGCGTCATCCAGTACGCCACTTCGGGACTGGGTAGTTCTTGCGCCAGCGCCTCCAGCAGCAGTTGCAGCTGGGCAGCGACACCGGCCACCAGCACCAGCTTGCGGGCGCTGCGGCCCTGCACCATTTCCATGGTCGATTGCAGGCGGGCGCCCTGGCCCATGCCTTGCGCGGCCAGCACGCTGAAGCCGCTGGCCCAGTGCGGATGCAGCAGCAGGAAGTCCAGCACGTCTTCTTCCAGATTGGCCGGGATGGCCAGCGTCAGCAGGGTATCGTTGGGGAGTGTGATCAGCATAATGGTCAGGCCGTAGGAGTCGGGGTAGCGGCTGCCACGCCAAAGCGGCGGAACAGCATGGGCAATAAAATCAGGGTCAGTACGGTGGCGCTCAGCAGGCCGCCGATGACGACGATCGCCAGCGGCTTCTGGATTTCCGAGCCGGGGCCGGTGGCCAGCAGCAGCGGCACCAGGCCGAGGCCGGTGATGCAGGCCGTCATCATGACGGGGCGGAAGCGCCGTAATGCGCCTTGCATCACCACCTCGGGCAGGGCCATGCCGCGCGCCACCAGCTGGTTGAAGCAGGTAATCATCACTAGGCCATTGAGCACCGCAATCCCCATCAGCGCGATGAAGCCGACCGAGGCGGGCACTGACAGGTATTCGCCGGTGACGGCCAGTGCCACCACGCCACCGATCAGTGCGAACGGGATATTGATGAACACCAGCAGCGCCTGCCGGATGCTGTGCAGCGTCGAGAACAGCAACAGGAAGATCAGGGCCAGCGCCAGCGGCACCACCAGTGCCAGACGGCTGGCAGCGCGTTGCTGGTTTTCAAACTGGCCACCCCAGCCGAGGCGGTAGCCCTGCGGCAGCTTGACCTGCTGCGCCACAGCAGCCTTGGCTTCGGTGACAAAGCCGACCAGATCGCGGCCCCGCACATTGGCGCGCACCACCGCCAGCCGGCTGCTGTTTTCGCGTTCGACCTTGACCGGGCCGTCGACATGGCGCAGCGCGGCCAGTTGGCTCAGTGGCACCGACTGGCCGTCGGCCAGCGGCAGGCGCAGCTGGGCAAACAGTTGCGGTGACAGTTGCAGCTGTTCGCTGCCGCGCACCAGCAGCGGCAGGCGCTTGCCGCCCTCGACCACGACGCCGGCCACCCGGCCTTCGATCAGTGTGCGCAGGTCGGCCTGCACCTGCTCGGCACTCAGGCCCAGACGGCCGGCAGCGACCCGGTCGACATCGACCTGCAGGTATTGCACGCCGCCGCTTTGGCCGGTCAGCACATCCTCACTGCCGGGCAACTTCTGCACCACGCTGACGATCTGGGTCGCCAGCGCGCCCAGTACCTTGGAATCGGGACCATACACCTTGATGGCGAGGTCGCCGCGCACGCCGGACAGCATTTCCGAGGTGCGCATCTCAATCGGCTGGGTAAAGCTGATATTGATGCCGGGGAAGTCTGCGGTGGCCTTGCGCAGCGCGTCGATCAAGTCTTCCTTGTGCGGGCTGCGCCAGCTGGCGTGTGGCTTGAGCACCAGGAAGGTATCGGTCTCGTTCAGACCCATCGGGTCTAGCCCCAGTTCGTCGGAACCGAGCCGGGCCACCACGCGCTCGACTTCCGGTACCTGCGCCAGAATGCTGCGCTGGATCGCCATGTCGAGCCGGGCCGATTCTTCCAGATTGACCGACGGCAGTTTTTCGATCTGCATGATGATGTCGCCCTCATCCAGTACCGGCATGAACGACTTGCCGACCGTGGCGAACAGGCCGAAGGCGATTACCAGCGCCACGACGGCGGCGCCACCGACCAGCTTCTCGCGCCCCAGTGCGCGTTGCAGCAGCGACTGGTAAATGGCTTCCATTTTCTGCACCAGCTTGGGCGCCGGGCCATGCTGTTCCTTCAGCAGCAGTGAGGCCAGTACCGGGATCACCGTCAGCGACAGCAACAGCGAGGCGGCCAGCGCGAAGATGATGGTCAGCGCCACCGGCGCGAACAGCTTGCCTTCCAGCCCTTGCAGCGTCAGCAGCGGCAGGAACACGATCATGATCACCACCATGCCGGCCGTGACCGGCACTGCGACATCGCGCACGGCGCGGTAAATCACGTGCAGCCGCGACATGCCGGGTTGCGCCTTGCTGCTATGGGCTTCAATGTTTTCCACCACCACCACGGCGGCGTCGACCAGCATGCCGATTGCGATGGCCAGGCCGCCCAGCGACATCAGGTTGGCGCTCAGGCCATACTGGCGCATCAGCAGGAAGGTGCCGAGCGCTGACAGCGGCAGGATGCAAGCGACCACCAGTGCGGCGCGCAGATTGCCGAGGAACACATATAACAGAACCACCACCAGCACGGTTGCTTCGATCAGCGCTTTGCTGACCGTGTTGACGGCCCGTTCAACCAGATTACCACGATCATAGAAAGTGCTGATGGTGGTGCCGGCGGGCAGTGTGGTGCCGATCTCGATGAGTCGGGCACGCACCTGATTGACCACGTTTTGCGCATTGGCGCCGCGCATCGCCAGCACCAGTGCTTCGACCGCTTCGCCCTTGCCATTTTCGGTGACGGCGCCGTAGCGCGTCAGCGCGCCGATGCGCACCGTGGCGACTTGACCGACGGTGACGGCGACGCCGTTGTGACTCATGATGCTGATGGCGCGCACGTCGTCCAGCGTGCGGATGCTGGCGTCACTGCGGATCAGCAGCGATTCTTCACCGCTGCCGAGGCGGCCGGCGCCATCGCTGCGGTTGTTCGCTTCCAGCGCTTGTTGCAACTGGGCCAAAGAGACCTGACGCGCCGCCAGCGCGGCCAGATCCGGCACGACTTCAAAACTCTTGACCTGCCCACCTAGTGAATTGACGTCGGCCACACCGGCAATATTGCGCAACTGCGGGCGGATAGTCCATTCCAGCAGCGTGCGTTTTTCCATCAGCGACAGCGGACCTTCGATGGTGAACATGAAGATTTCACCGAGCGGGGTGGTGATCGGCGCCAGGCCGCCACTGACCGAGGCCGGCAAATCTTTCTGTACTGAGGCCAGCCGTTCGCTGACCTGCTGGCGGGCCCAATAGACGTCGGTGCCTTCCTCAAAATCGAGCGTGATGTCGGCAATCGCATACTTTGATTGCGAGCGCAGCACGGCCTGACGCGGGATGCCCAGCAACTCCTGCTCGATCGGCGCCACGATGCGGGCTTCGACTTCTTCCGGCGTCATGCCGGGCGCTTTCAGGATCAGCTTGACCTGGGTGCTGGAGACATCCGGGAAGGCGTCGATTGACAGTTCCCCGGCCGCCTTGATGCCGGCCCCCACCATCAGCACGGCCAGCACCAGCACTAGCAGGCGCTGCGCCAGTGACAGTGCAATCAGTCGCCCCAGCATCAGTGTTCCCCTTTCGATTCGGCAGCGCCGAGACCGGCCCAGACACCTTTCAGCGCCACCAGTCCGCGTACCGCCACCTGGGCGCCGGCGGCCAGCGCGCCGCGCACCGCGCTCTGGTCGGCGCCGGCCGCTGCGGCGCTGACGGGCACGGCCTGGAAGCCGGCCTTGGTACGGACAAAGACATAGTTCTGCTCACCGTGGCGCACCACGGCGGCGCTCGGCACCAGCAGCGCCCCCGGCGACACGCGTGGCTGTTCCAGCCGGGCTTCGACAAAGGCATTCACTTTCAGGCAGGCGTTGCGCTCGACTTGCTGGGCGCGCACCTGGGCCGTCTGGTTGACGCCGTTGACCAGCGGTGAAATCGCGATCACGCGCAGCTTGCCACAGTCGGCCACGCGCAACAGATCGCCCACGGCCAGCAGCGGCAGTTGCTGGCGCGAGGCTTGCAACTCGACCCACAGCGGGCCATCGCGGCTGATCTTGGCGACTGCCATGCCCGCTTCCAGCTGTTGGCCGAGGCTGACCGGCAGTTCCAGCACGGTGCCGGCGCTGGCGCTGCGTACCGTCAGCAGGGGGCTCAGTTGGCCATTGGCCGGCAGCGCCTTGATGGCGGCGGCGCCCATGCCGCCGGCGCGCAGGCTTTGCGCGCGCTGCTCGGCGGCGAGGCGAGCCAGCTGGGCGGCAGTCCGGCTTTCATCCAGCCGGACGTGGGCGATGATGCCGTCGGCGTACAGACTTTCGTCGCGCACCAGCTTGGCGGCCGCCAGCCGCGCTTGCGCCGCCAGTTGCACGTAGTCGCGCTGCACTTCCATCCATTGCGGGCTGAACAGCGTGACCAGCGGCGCACCGGCTGCCACGACTTGCAGTGAATTGGCATGGATTTGCTGCACCACGCCGGCCGTGCTGGCTGCCGCCATGGTCAGCGCGCTAGCCGGTGCGACCACGGTGCCGGACAGCACCACGGCGTTGCCTTCGCCACTGCCGGCGCCGGCGGAGGTGACCACCGCCACAGTGCTGATGCCGGCCTGGCTGATCTGGGCGGCCGTCATGGCGATCTGTTCGGCCGCCGCTGCGGCCAGTGCGCCGCCAGCAGGAAGGATCAGCGCCAGCGGCAGCAGGCGCCGCAGCAGGGGCTGGGAAGAGGGGAGCAGATTGCGCATGAGGTAGCCATTTCAATGTGGGAATTCAATGGGTATCATGGTGCTCAGAAGATATTAAGAAGTTCTTAACAACTACTGCTTATGCTGGCCAGATGAATCATGACAAGGATGGACCATGCGTATCTTGCTGACCGAAGATGATCCCCAGCTGGGGCGCGCCACCCAGATCGGCCTGGAGCAGGTTGGCTACGCGGTCGACTGGGTGCAGTCGGCGGAACACGCGCACACGGCGGTGCGGCTGCATGACTATGGCGCCATCCTGCTCGACCTTGGCCTGCCGGGACAGGACGGTATGCAAGCCTTGCAACAATTCCGGCGCAACGGCTACACCGGCGTGATCTTGATCGTCACGGCGCGCGACCAGATCCCGCAACGCATTGCCGGCCTCGACGGCGGCGCCGATGATTTCATCGTCAAGCCGTTTGACCTCGATGAACTGGCGGCGCGGATCCGCAGCGCCTCGCGCCGCGCCGCCGGGCGCATGCGCGAGGAACTGCGGCATGGCGAACTGGTGCTCGACATCGCGGCGCGCCAGCTGACCCGCGCCGGGGCCCCGGTCGCGCTGACCAGCAAGGAATTTGGCATCCTGCAGGTGCTGGTGGAACAGGCCGGCCGGGTGCTGAGCCGCGAGCAGCTGGAGCAGCACCTGTATAGCTGGGGCGAAGAAGTCGAAAGCAACGCGGTGCAGGTCCACATCCACCACTTGCGCAAGAAGCTGGGACGCGAGCTGATTCGCACCGTGCATGCGGTCGGCTATTGCATCGACAAGGTGGTGCCGCAGGAGGGCGCCGCGTGAACCTGCTGGCGCGGGCGCGCTGGTCGTTGCGGCAGGTGCTGCTGACCGTGCTGCTGGGGCTGACGCTGACGCTGTGGGTCAGCAGTGCCATCATCGTCTACCTCGACGCCCAGCGCGAGAGTCAGGAACTGTTCGACCAGTCGCTGGCGGAAACGGGCGGCCTGCTGATGTCGCTGGCGGAAAACGAGGCGCTGGAACACGGGGAGGGCGCTGCCATCGACTTGATCGTGCAGGAACACATGGGGCACGACCGCTATTTGGTATTTCAGGTGCGCGATGCCCGGCAACGCGTGCTGTACCAGAGTGGCCAAGGGGTCGCGGCGATCCCGGCGCGCAGCGCGCAGGAAGGCTATGCCTGGGTCGATATCGGCGGCAAGCAGTGGCGCCTGTACAGTATCTGGAATGCGCGCCGCACGGTGCAGGTGCAGCTGGCCGAGCCGGCCAGCCACCGTGAGGAAATCAGTACCCGCTTCTTTTATCGGATCGCCGGCTTCGGCAGCGTGCTGGTGTTGCTGGCCGGGGTGGCGATCTGGTGGGCCATCAACCGCGTGTTCCGCGTGTTGCAGGACTCGGCCAATGAAGTCGCCTCGCGCACCCCGAACGATCTGGCCGATGTGCGGCTGGACGGGGCACCCAGCGAAGTCTATCCGCTGCTGACGGCGATCAACCGCCTGTTCGGCCGGGTGCGTCAGACCATTGAATATGAGCAGCGCTTCACCGGCGATGCAGCGCATGAGCTGCGCACGCCGCTGGCTGCCATCAAGACCAACCTGCAGGTATTGCAGCGGGCCCGCAGCGATGCCGAGCGCGATGAATTCATCGCCGGGCTGAACGTGAGTGTCGATCGCGCCTCGCGGCTGGTCGACCAGTTGTTGACACTGGCGCAGCTGGATCCACAGGCGGCTCACGGGGTGGCGCTGGAAGCGCTCGATCTGGCCACGCTGCTGGCCGAGGAACAGCCCCACTGGCAGCGGGTGGCGGCGCGTCACCAGCTGAGCGTGCAGGCCGCGCCGGCGCCGTGTACGATCCAGCGCGAGGGTATCCGCATGTTGTTGCGCAATCTGGTCGATAACGCCGTGCGCTACACGCCGGCGCCGGGACGCATCGTGGTCAGCTGCGGCCAGCAGGACGGCCACAGCTATCTGTGCGTGGCCGATGCGGGGCCGGGCATTCCGGCCGCCATGCAGGACCGCGTGTTCGAGCGTTTTTTCCGGCTGGCCGGGGCGCAGGTGCCGGGCAGCGGGCTGGGCTTGTCCATCGTGCGCCGCGTGGCCGAGACCCATGAAGCGGAGATCCGGCTGGGGCCGGGACTGGACGGCGCCGGGGTGGCGATCAGTGTGTACTTCCCGCGCCGCGCTTAGCGGTTGACGATCAGGGCCGGCGGGGTGGTGTAGCGGCGGCCTTCGAGGGCCAGCAGTTCGATGAATTTGCGCACCACCGGGCGACATTCGTCGGCGCGCCAGTTGGCGCTGATTTCCAGTACCGGCAAGCCGTGCAGCTCGACCGTCACCATGCCGTCCGGCGGGGTTTCCAGCGCAAACGCGCTGCCCAGCATCAGGCCCAGGCCATCGCGCGCCAGCTGGATGCCGAACAGCGCCTGCTTGGTTTCGTAGACCACGTTGGGGACCACGCCGGCTGCGGTGCAGCTTGCCATGATACCGTCATAGACGGCCGGGTTGACATCGCGCGCCGGCAGGATAATGCGCTGTTCGCCCAGCGTCTGCAGGGTCAGGTGACGGGCCCCGGCCAGCGGGTGCTGGCGCGGCATCAGCAGGCGCCACGGCGAGACGGCGATGCGCTGGTGGCTGATGTGGGCCGCCAGCTCCATCGCCGCTTGCGGCGTGCCCAGCACGATGCCGATGCCGACGTCGATCTGGCCGCGCATCAGCGCACTGCCGTGGTGGATGCAATGAATTTCTTCGCGCAGCAGGCGCGCCGTCGGATACGCTTGCTGCAGCCGGCTCATGGTGGCCGACAGCAGCGGCAAGTTGCTGTATTCGACGATGCCGATGGAAATGCTGCAATCCTCGGCGCCGGCGGCGGCAATGGTGCGCTGGCCGAGCTGGTCGAAATCACTGAGCAGGCGGGCGATGCCGTCGCGGAATACCCGCCCGGCCGCCGTCAGCGACAGCTGGCGCTGGTCGCGCAGGAACAATTTGACGCCGAGGCTGTCTTCGAGGCGGGCGATTTGCTGACTCAGTGCGGGTTGCGTGATGAAGGCGATATCGGCCGCGCGGCCGAAATGCAGCTCCTGGGCCAGGATCAGGAAATTATGATAAATCCTCAATTCGGCTGCGCGCATTTTTTTATACCCAGTCCCTGAGTGTGTTCCTTGCATATTACTCCTTTGTGGCATGCGGGTCAGGGATAGCGCGCGCGGCTGAAGCGCAGCGTGACCCGGGTGCCGCCGCCCGTGCTGCTGGCGATGGCCAGGACTGCGCCCAGCAGGGCGGCCCGCTCCTGCATGCCGGTCAGGCCGTAATGGCCGTCCGGGCGGGTGTCGCGCAGGAAGGCCGGCGGGATGCCGATGCCGTCGTCGGCCACGGTGATTTCGATCTCAGTGGGAAACAGATAGTCGGTTACGCTGATATGGCTGGCCATGGCATGCTTGAAGGCATTCCGGACTGCTTCGGCCAGCAGCACGAACAGCTCGTCGGCAAAGGCGTCGCTGGCATTGCCGGCGGCCGATTGCAGGCGGCATTCGAAGTCCAGCGGCTGCAGGCGCTGCAAGCTGCTGCCCAGCACC
This sequence comes from Sphingomonadaceae bacterium, assembly GCA_041730475.1. GTDB lineage: Bacteria > Pseudomonadota > Gammaproteobacteria > Burkholderiales > Burkholderiaceae_D > Rugamonas. The sequence continues at coordinate 5,197 of JBGSBQ010000045.1, read as the reverse complement.
TCGAGGCGTTCGCGCAGCCGTGCTCGCAGCTCGGTCTGGCGCAGCAGCAAGATCAGGTCGCGGCCCTGGGTCATGGCCTCGTCGGCATTGCGGGCGATGCGTTCGAGGTCGGCCAGGTCACTGGCGCTGAGTTGTATCTTGCCAGCCAGGTTGTCGAGCATTAGTATCGTCATCTGGCACTGTTGCAGGAAATTGTCATGCAGAATGCGGGCGATGCGGGCCCGTTCGCGTTCGCGTTCGCGCAGGCGCACCTCGTCGAGGCGGCTGGCGCAGGGGCAGGGGCAATGTTTCTTGCGGTAGAGGTACAACAACGCGCCCGCGAGCAGCAGGCAGGCCAGGGAAATGAAGATCATGGTGAGCCGAGTGAGATGAATAAGCGCCTCGTAACACGCGTGGCTCGGACGCGATTCTATGGGCTGCTGGCCGGCTTAGCCAATTATAAAAACTTATGCAGCCGATAAGATATTGTTATGAAGAAATGCGGTCGTGACCAAACTTTAGTCTGATGCTGGCGCCGCGCTGCGGCGTTAAGATGGCGCTCCTCAGGGATGGACCGGAACCGATAATGAGGAAGTACCAACACATCGCGCTCTATTGTGCATGGAGTATCGCTTGCGCTCCCGCCAGCGCGCAACGTGCTCTGCTGCTGACCGCGAATGAGTGGCAGCCCTACACGGGCAGCGACCTGGTGCAGCAAGGGTTGGCCACGCAGATCGTCCGTACCGCGCTGCAACGGGCCGGTTACCGGGTCGAAATCCGCTTTTCCAACTGGCCGCGCGCTTTGCAGACGATCTACGCCGGCACCGCCGATGGTGTGGTGGCGGTGTGGAATACCAATGCCCGCGCGCAGCGCCTGCTGTTCAGTGACAGCTATCTGAGTAACCACATGGCGCTGCTGAGCTTGCAACCGCGCTACCGGCAGGTCAGGACCATCACGGAACTGCACGGCGTGCGCGTCGGCGTCGGGCGCGATTATGACTACAGCGAGGAGTTCCTGGCGGCGCGCGGCATCATCAGGGAGCCGGTCGATCACGCTGCGCAGAATCTGCAGAAACTATTGCTGGGCCGGGTCGACGTGGTGATCGAGGATCGCCTGATCGCCGAATACACCATCCAGCAGGGCAGTGCGAAGAACCCGGGCCTGGCGCGCATCCTGTTTTCAAACCAGGATTTATTCGTGCTGCCGTTGTACCTGGGGATACGCAAGGATGCCATCGATGCGCCCACCATCATTCGCGACTTCAACCGTGAACTGGCGGCCATGAAGAAAGACGGCAGCCTGCGCGCGCTGCTGCATTAACCGGGCGGATGCCGCATGGCGCGCGTCGGCGGCCATGCGGGCAGCTCAGGCCCGATGCGGCCGCCCCAGCGCCGCCAGTCCCGGCAAGTCAGTCAGTTGCGCGACGCCCTGCGTGCTGCGGCGCCACCAGGTGGAGAACGACGGGCACAGCACGTCAACCACGCGGAACAGTTGCGCAGGCGTGCGCTGCTGCACTTGCGGCGGTAGCAGCGGGCTCACGTGCGGATCGGCCCAGGTTTGCACCGAGCGCGCGCCGGCCAGTGCCGCCGCCAGTTGCGGCTGGCTGCCGTACCACGCCAGCGGCGCCAGCGCTGCCATGCGGGTGCTGACGAAGGCCCAGCGTGCCGCGCTCCACGGCCAGGCCGCATGCAGTTCGCTGGACCACCAGCCCAGCAGCAAACAGCCGTCCGGCAGATCGTCCGGCACCTCACCCAGTGCCCACGGGTGAACCAGCCAGACATCGCGGCCGGCCACCTCGGCTGGCTGCGGCGCGTGGCCGGCCGACGGCGGCGGCGTGCCGCCGCGGACCGGGTCGGGCACGCCTTCGTGCTGCGCGGCGCGTTGCTGCAGGTGGCCGCCACGGGCCACGGCCTCCAGCGCTTCATATGAGGTATCGATGGCGCTGCCGCTGCTGTGCCAGCTGGCCGGGGCGAAACGCGCCACGTTGTCGGCATTGAACAGATAGGGTTTGTGGCTGCCGGTGCCGGCCACCCATTGCCAGCTCAGGTGATTGCTGGCCAGATCGCCATCCAGCAGGTGGCCGATCATCCAGTCGGCCCCGGTACGCCAGTGCACGTGGCGCAGGTGGACGACATAGCTGGCCAGCCACATGCGTGCATGGTTGTGCAGATAGCCGGTCGCATACAGCGTCCGCACGGCCTGATCGATGACGGCTATCCCGGTGCGGGCGTGGCGGATATCGTCCGGCAGCTGCTGCAGGTACGCCGCGTCCGGCAACGGCCCCGGATGCAGCGAGTGCAGGATGGCATCACCGCGCTGGGCCCACACATGGTGGAAGTAGGCGCGCCAGCCCAGTTCATAGACGAATTTATGCTGTGCATCGATGGGGTGCTGCGCCGCGACGCCGGCCAGCACCTCGGGCAGGCTGACGATGCCATGCGTCAGGTAGGGCGACAACTGGCTGACGGCGCCGCCGAGAGCATTGCGGCTGCGCGCATAGGCGACCGGATCGACGGCGGCAATGCGCTGCAGCGCGGCGGCGCGGGTGGGCGGGAATAGTGCGGCAGCGCTCATGCGGAACTCCGGGTTTTACGGCAGGCATCGGAACAATATTTGACCTCGTCCCAGGTGCGGGCCCAGCGCTTGCGCCAGCTCATGGGCCGGCCACAGGCCACGCACAGTTTGCTGGGCAGCGCTTGCTTATTGCCCTTGAAAGCGTGCGGCGGCGTGGGTTTCATGCGGCGCTGATCAGGATCGCGCTGGCCAGTGCCTGGGCCGACAGCCAGGCGCCTTCGACCCCGGCGCCACCCCACGCATCGCCACAGACGCCGATGCCGGCGTCCGCATCCCACCAGTGGCGATCGACGCTGGCGCTGCCGGCCGGCACCGTGGCATAGCGCCAGCGGTGCACGGTGCTATAGGTCCAGCTGAGCGGCTGTCCCAGCCAGTCGGCCATCGCCTGTTGCAGCAGCGGCTGCACCTCGGCGGCGCTCAGTTCCAGATGGTCGGCGCTCCATGCGGCCGAGGCATGCAGCACCCAGTGCGTGTGACCGGGCAGGCTGCTGCGGCCAGGCTTGCTGTCATTGCGGACGATCTTGGCCAGCGGACCCGCCGGCGGGCAGGCCAGATCCCAGTCGATGCGGGTGCCGCGATCGGCCGTGATGCCCATCAGCGTCCAACCCGGCAACATGGTGCGCGCCGTGGCCTGCTGCGCCCAGTCGGGCTGATGCGCTTGCAGCAGTGCCGCCGCCTGCAACGGCGGAATCGCGACCACCACCGCATCAAAGCCTGCGGCGATGGTAGTGCCCTCGCTGTGCAGGTGCCAGCCGTCGGCGCTGCGGCTGAAGGCGTCGATCGCGCACAGCGTCTGCAGCGGCACGTCCTGCAACAGGTGGCGGCACAGAGCGGGCATGTCGGGGGTGGCCACCCACAGTTCCGTCAGATCGGGCGTGACGTGGCTGCCGGCGGCGATGGCGGGCGTCCATGGCGCGACCAGACCGGCGCGCTGGGCCTCGGCCACGAAGTCGGAAAAGTCGGGCGCATGTTCACTGAAGCAGGAGGTGCCATGGTCGAAGCTGGCGGTGTGGGTGACACCGCTGGCGTCGGTCCAGTCGACCCGGCGCGTGGTCATGCGGCCGCCGACGCCGCGCGATTTGTCGAACACCTGTACGCTCAGGCCAGCGTCGGCCAGGATCCGGGCGCAACTGGCGCCAGCGATGCCGGCGCCGATCACGGCCACCCGTGGCGCGCCGCTCATGCCGGCCTCCGCCACACGCGCCGTACGCCGAGGAAGCTGCGGTAGCCCAGTTCCAGCAGCCACAGCGTGGGACGTGAACTGAGCAGGCGGCCCAGCCAGGCCCACGCCGGCAGCACCCGCCACAGCGCGGTGAACGCCTGCGCACCGCTGACCAGCGTACCATCCGGCTGGCGCAGGTGCAGACGCGCCATGGCGGCTTCGCGCGTCAGCCCGGCACCCAGTTCGCTGGCTGCGCACTGGGTGACATCAACCCAGCGCACCCCATCGGCGCCGGCCTGACGCTGATACATCGCAATTTCACGCGAGCAGACGGGGCAGGCGCCGTCGTAGTACAGCGTGGCGGGAGAGGAGTCGGGCTGGGTCATGGCATCTTTACGGTAGAATTGAATTCAAATCAGACTCAATGGCTTTGTTTTTGCAGTATTCTGGTTATAATATCATACAAAACTAACTCACTTAGACCATGAACCGACACAAGCAGCAGTCAGTGGACAGCCCGGACGATTTGCCCCGGCCGGCGTTTCGCAGTGGTGCGGTAGCGCGCATGGCCGGCATGCCAGTCGCCACGCTACGCATCTGGGAGCAGCGCTACGGCGCCGTTCAGCCCAGTACCGCGCCCTCCGGGCACCGCCTGTATTCGAGCGCCGATGTGCAGCGCGTGATGCTGCTGCGCCAGCTGTCGGAGCAGGGCCACGCGATCGGGGCGATCGCCAGCCTGGAGACGGCGCAACTGCGCGACATCGCGGCCCAGTTTGGGGAACCGCAGGCCGAGCGCCGGGCCGCCCAGCCCGCCGTGCTGAAGATGCTGGTGGTGGGGCAGGCACTGGCGGTGCGCCTGTTGCGTCCGGCCGTGACCCAGCGGCTGGCGCGGCCGTTCAAGCTGGTGGCGGCAGTGGAATCGCTGGCCGAGGCGTCGCTGGCGGCCTCGGGGGCGGGCTGCGACCTGCTGGTGTGGCAAGTGCCGGGACTGCTATCGGAAGTGCCGATCGAGATCAAGGCGGCCCAGATTGCCTGGCCGACGACGCGGCTGGTGGTGGTCTACCGTTTCGCCGGTGCCAGCGCGCGGGCCGTGTTTGCTGACGCCGGCATCACGGTGTTGCGCGAACCGCAGGAGGATGCGGAACTGGGCACGTGGCTGGCCGGCCTGCAGGCTGAACTGGTCCCGGCGCCGGCGCCAGCGCCCGCCAGCAGCGATCCCGCCGTGCACAGCCTGATTGCGCCGCGGCGCTACGATGACGCTGCGCTGACCGCGATTATGGGCATGGCGCCGGCGCTGGCCTGCGAATGTCCGCGCCACATTGCTGAGTTGTTGCTGCAACTGGCGAATTTTGAAACCTACAGTGCCGGCTGCGCCACGGACAGTCCAGCCGACGCCGCACTGCACGCCAGCTTGCAGCGGGTGGCGGCGGCTTCGCGTACCATGTTCGAGACTGCGCTGCAGAGTGTGGCGCAGCACGCCG
>JBGSBQ010000044.1:0-13461 GCA_041730475.1 Sphingomonadaceae bacterium | reverse complement strand
CTCGACGCCAGCCTTTCTTATAAGGCCGGTCAATATGCCAACCTGTACCTGACCTCGCTCGGGACAGTTGCGCGCAGCTATTCGTTTGCGACCCCGGTGCAGGCAGATTCGCAGCTGCGCTTTTTTATCCGTGCGGTAGCGGGCGGCGCCATGTCGTCGCTGGTCAACCAGCGCGACCTTGTGGGCGAAGCGGTCGAGGTCGAAGGGCCGCATGGCGACTTCTGGCTGCGTGCTGCCGAATCGCCGTTGCTGCTGGCGGCCGGCGGCAGCGGACTCGCGCCGATTCTGGCCATGCTGCAGGATGCGGCCGACAAGGGCGTACAGCGTCCGGTCACACTGCTGTTCGGCGCCCAGCAACAGCGTGACCTGTATGCGCTGGACCAGATCGCAGCACTCGCGCAGCGCTGGCCAACCCGGTTCACCTTCGTCCCCGTGCTGTCGGACGCGCAGCAGGATAGCCAGTGGCAGGGCCGCCGCGGCATGGTCGATAGCCAGATTGCCGCGCTGCTGCCAGCCGGTGCGCAGGCCTACTTGTGCGGACCGCCGCCGATGGTGGACGCCTGCAGCGCCACCTTGCTGTCGTTGGGCGTTGCGCCCGACCAGATCTACGCCGACCGCTTCGTCATCCAAGGAAGGACACACTGAATGAACGCCTTGCACTACCTGAAATTTTTCCTGTTCCACCTGATAGGCCTGTTCACGCTGGCCACCTTGCTGGCCGGTGGGCCCTACATCACGGCCGGGCTGCTGGCGGTACTGGCGGTCTACCTGATCGGCGATGCCATCTGCGGTGACGACACCGCCACGCCGCACTATGCCCATCCGGGCATCCTGACCTTCCAGCTGTGGCTGGCCTTGCCATTACTGGCGCTGATCGTGTTTTCCGCCCTCTGGAGCGTCAGCCCGGGCGATGTGCTGGGCTGGGGCGGCTGGCTGACACGGCTCAGCGGCTACGACCTGCTAGCGGCACGCGACGCTACCGCGCCCATGCACCATGTGTCCGGCATTGTGCTGACTGGCCTGATGATAGGACTGGTCGGCACCATCACCGCGCATGAGCTGACCCATCGCACCTGGGATCCGGTGTCGATGCTGATCGGACGCTGGCTGCTGGCCTTCAGCTTCGACACCGTGTTCGCCATCGAGCATGTGTACGGCCACCACCGCTACGTCTCCACGCTGGACGATCCGGCGACCGCACCGCGTGGCCGCAATGTCTACTATCACGTGCTGGTGTCAACCATTAAAGGTAACCTGAGCGCCTGGCAGATCGAGAAGAAACGCCTGCAACGCGAAGGTCGCAGCCTGTGGTCGCCGCACAATGCCATGCTGCGCGGCCATCTGATGAGTGTTGCTCTGGTCGGCGCCGCGTGGTGCATGGGCGGCTGGCAGGCAGCCGGCTATTTCACGTTGTGCGGCCTGTGGGGCAAAGCACTGCTGGAGATCGTCAACTACATGGAGCACTACGGCATCGTGCGCAATCCGGCCACGCCGGTGCAACCGCGCCACTCGTGGAACACCAACCGTCGCCTGAGTTCATGGACCATGTTCAACCTGACGCGCCACTCCCATCACCACGCGCAGGGAGAGGTACCGTATCAGGACCTGAAACCCTTCCCCGGCGCACCGATGATGATAGGCGGCTACCTGACCACCATCGTCGTGGCCATGATTCCGCCGCTATGGCATAAGCTGATGACCCCCAAGGTGCTGGCCTGGGATCGCGATTATGCTATCCCGGAAGAGCGCGAACTGGCAGCCCGTGCCAACGCCCACAGCGGCATCGCCGCTTTACAAGGAGACTGGCATGGAGTTTGATTATGTCATCGTCGGCGGCGGCTCGGCTGGCGCTACCTTGGCTAGCCGCCTGAGCGAGCAAGCAGACATCAGCGTCTGCCTGATCGAGGCGGGTGGCGAAGGCCGCGGCATGCTGGTGCGCGCACCGGCTGGCGTGATTGCCATGGTACCGGGCAAGATCAATAACTACGCGTACCAGACCGTGCCCCAGCAGGGATTGAACGGCCGGCGCGGCTACCAGCCGCGTGGCCGCTGCCTCGGCGGCTCCAGCGCCATCAACGCCATGCTCTACATCCGTGGTCAGCGCGAGGACTACGATGCGTGGGCGCGGCTGGGCTGCAGCGGCTGGTCTTACGACGAGGTGCTGCCGTACTTTATCCGGGCCGAGGCGAACCAGCGCGGCGCCGGTGCGCTGCACGGCGCCAGCGGCCCGCTGCAGGTCGCCAATCAGCAGACGCCGCGACGCATTACCGCCGATTTCATCGCGGCTGCCATCGAATCAGGATATCGCCGCAATGACGATTTCAATGGTCCGCAACAGGAGGGTGTGGGCTACTATCAGGTGACCCAATTCCACGGCGGCCCGCGCAATGGCGAGCGCTGCTCCGCCGCAGCGGCCTATCTGGAACCGGTGCGGGCGCGCCGCAACCTGACGATCCTGACCCAGACCCGCGCCCTGAAAATCCGCTTCGACGGGCGACGGGCGGCCGGCGTCGAGCTGCTGGGAGCGGGCGGCAACGGCTACGTCGCAGCCCGGCGCGAAGTCATCCTGTGCGGCGGCGCCTTCAACTCGCCACAACTGCTGATGCTGTCCGGCGTCGGCGACCCGGAGCAACTTACGCGCCACGGCATCGCGCTGCACCACGCCTTGCCCGGCGTCGGCAAGAATTTACAGGACCATCTGGACTACATCCTGTCTTACTCCTGCAAAGAGACTGACCTGTTCGGACTGGGCGCTGCGGGTGCCGTCCGTACGCTGAAGGCGATCGCCCAATGGCGCCGCGACGGTACCGGCATGATCGCCACGCCGTTTGCCGAAGGTGCCGGCTTCCTGAAGTCCGACGCCATGCAGCCGCGTCCCGATATTCAGCTGCACTTCGTCATCAGCATCGTCGAAGATCATGCCCGCACGCTGAAATGGGGCTATGGCTGGTCCTGCCATGTGTGCGTGCTGCGCCCGAAATCACGCGGCGAGGTCGGCCTGAATGATGCCAATCCGCTGTCGGCACCGCGGATTGATCCGCGTTTCCTGTCGCACCCGGATGATCTGGCGCTGCTGATGCAGGGGGTACGTCAGACCAGCGCCATCATGCAGGCGCCGGCGCTGGCGAAGCACGCGCCGCGCCCACTGCAGCAGCTCGATCTCAACGACGAAAGCCAGCTGGTCGCCTCCATTCGCGCCCGTGCCGACACCATTTATCACCCGGCCGGTACCTGCAAAATGGGGACCGATCACCTCGCCGTGGTCGATCCCCAGTTGCGGGTGCATGGACTGCAAGGCTTGCGGGTGGTGGATGCGTCGATCTTCCCGAATCTAATCAGCGGCAATACCAATGCCCCCACCATCATGGTCGCCGAACGCGCCGCCGACCTGATACGGGCGGCCGCCGCTGCCAGCAGCGACAGTGGGCAAGTGTCAGTGCCGGTTTAGGGCCGCGTCCGGATCGTTATCGCCATCGTTGCCATCGTTGCTATCGTCGGCGCCGGGCGTCGGCCAAAGCGCCATGTACTCGCTGGAGCGGTTCAGCAGATCCTTGTCCATGTCGTCGAGGCGGTCCGGCGCCGGTGTCGACTCGGGATGCTGGTTGAACGCGCTGTAGCCGAGGCCAAGCCGGCCACCGGGGATGGCGACACCGGCAAATTCCAGTATCGTGGGCAGCATGTCAAAGTGCAGCACCTGCTCACGGTTCGGTTTCGGCGGCTCTTTCGATAGAAATGCATTAAAGATGGTGCGATGCGGCTGCGGTTCGAGCTGCTCGGAAGCTGGATTCTTGCGGGCCAGATGGTCGCCCAGAATCACGATGTTAGTCGTCTCCAGATAGCCTTGATCGCGCACATAGCGGACGAAATCGGCTACTTCACTGGCGGTGCAGGAAACCACGCCGTCAAAGCCGGCATATCCTTGTTGCGCGCAGCCTGCTGACAGGTGCCCGGCCGGCTCGTGGGTATCGACGGTCAGCACCGTCAGGTTGAACTTCTGGCGGGAGCTCACCAGCTGGTGCAGCTTGCTCTTCGCGCGGGCAAACAGATCACGGTCGTACAGGCCCCAGCCATTCATATCACGCTCCCGCGCCCCGGTCTTCAGCCAGTACTCCCTGCCGTACACCTCATGATAATGGTGCTGGGCCAGGAATTTGTCCTTGCCGGCGAAAGTCGGAGAGCCACCGCCCATGAACACATTGCGATACCCTTGTTGCGCCAGGATATCGGGCAGGCAGACCGCATTGCCGAGAAATGATTTGATCATCTGGCCCTGCGTATTGCCGTCAAAGATGGTCACACGTTCCAGCGGCACCCCGCATTGCGTCGCGACCAGCGCGGCGATGGTCCAGCCGGTGCCGGGTGCCTGCTGGTAGCTGGCAAAGCTGGTACCGCGCAGCGCAGTCAACGGTGCCAGCAGGTCGCGTCCGAACACCTTGCGGTTGGCGTACCCAGTCTCCAGGCTCTCCACGTAGATCACGATCAGATTCTTGGCGCGGCTGGCATCCAGTGCCAGTTTGCCGGGCTGGACATAGTGCGTGCCAAAATAATTCGGCCCAAAATTCGCTGTTGCATATTTTAATGCGGAGACATCGTAGAGCCAGAACCCTATGGCAGCGAGCAACAGCAGCGCTGGCAGGCGACGCTGCAAGATGATCAAGGGTCGTCGCCACGGTTGCTGCAGGCAGGCTAAGTGGCGCCGCAAGCCCGGCTCTGCCAGCATCAACAATCCCAGCAGCAGCAATGGCATCTGCACACACCAGCGCACGAAGCGGCGGGTAAATTCGGGATCCGAACTGCGCACCAACTCGGCGCCAAATTTCAAGTGATAGGTGATCTGGTGCAGATCAGGCTTGCCAAAGTAGCGGTGTATCCAGTAGCTCAGGCACAGCAGAAATAACGCCAGCAGATAGAGGCTGGCGCGTAGCAAGAGGGCGGTAAGTGGCTGGGTAGCAGTGTCTGGTGCAGCGGTAAAGATCTTCATTGGGGCCTGATGAATAAGGTCAGGTCACAGTGTCCCATCCGCGTGCGCGCCGCAAGTTTCCTATTGTTTGGATTTTGTATCGATGTAACCGCCAAGTTTCCCGGGTGCGGCGATTGGTATCAACTTGTAAAAAAAACGTGGTCTTACCCCGATTTCTGCAAAAAATCGGGGTCAGACCACGTTGTTGGTGGAGCGGTGGCTCACAAGCGTGCGATCTGGCTGTCGATGGCTTTGACGGCGCGCTCGTTGCGTTCGCTATAGCGGTCAGTCAGGTAGTCGGTGCGGCCACGCAGCAGCAGCGTCATCTTGAACAACTCTTCCATCACATCGACCACGCGGTCGTAATAAGCGGAAGGGCGCATGCGGCCAGCGTCGTCAAATTCTTTATAGGCCATCGGTACCGACGACTGGTTCGGGATCGTAAACATGCGCATCCAGCGCCCCAGCAGGCGCAGGGTGTTGACGACATTGAAGGACTGCGACCCGCCGCAGACCTGCATCACGGCCAGCGTGCGCCCCTGACTGGGACGTACCGCACCTTGCTCCAGTGGTATCCAGTCAATCTGGTTCTTCAGCACGGCCGTCACCGCGCCGTGCCGCTCCGGACTGCACCAGACCTGGCCCTCTGACCACAGGCACAGCGCGCGCAGCTCGACCACTTTGGGATGATCTTCCGCAACGCTGCCGACCATCGGCAACTCCATGGGGTCAAAGATTTTCACTTCTGCACCGAACTGCTGCAAGATACGCGCCGCTTCTTCGGTCAGGAAGCGGCTGAACGAGCGCTCTCGCAAGGAGCCATACAACAACAGGATGCGCGGCGGATGGGATAGCTCTCCCGCCGGCTCCAGCTTGGCCAGCGTCGGCTGGTCCAGCAAATCGGCTTTAATATTGGGCAGGTCAGTCAGCGCCATCGTCATTGCTCGCTGGCGGAAAGGGTGCCGATGCGGTCCAGTTCGGCCTTCAGGGCCGTGCGATCCTGCTGCAACTGCTCCAATGGCAGAGCGAACAACGCTTCTATGCGGGCACGCAGGGTGCGATAGGCCAGCATGAAAGCGGCGTCGATCTGTTCGTCAGTGCCGGTCGCATGGGCCGGATCTTCCACGCCCCAGTGGGCACGCAGCACCGGCCCAAGGTAGGCCGGGCAGGTTTCGCCGGCAGCACTGCCGCATACCGTGATGACGATGTCGGGCGTGACGGGCAGGGCATCCCACGACTTGCTGTGATATCCATCAGTGGCGATGCCTTCCCGCGCCAGCAGCGCCAGTGAGCGCGGGTGCACATAACCGGCTGGTTTGCTGCCGGCGCTCACGGCATGCCAACCGGCCGGTGCCAGATGGTTGAAAGTAGCCTCGCCCAGAATCGAGCGGCAAGAGTTGCCAGTACAAAGTATCAAGACGTTCATGGTAGATTCGAGAGTTCAACGATTCTCGAAATGATACAGCAGGGTAGCGTGCTTGCGTAAAATTAATTTCGCCTCCAAGTGTCATCCCGCCGCCGGAATGGCAGTCGCGAAGCAGGGCACACCCCCTTCGAATCTGGCCATATTTTTCGAACCCGGCGGGCAGGGCGCCCATGGCCGTGCCTGAACATGGCGTGGCCGGGGCAACATCGGATTATTGTTCCCGAGTACCGCAGCATGGGCATCGCATCCCATGCCGCTCGAACTGTCGCTGCGCCGTGCCGGCGCATGCATCAGCCGCATCGCCGCACACCGCTGCTGTAGCGATTGAATACGCGCTGCCCGCGAAATCGGATGCCGTCCCGCAGTCCGGCGGGGTGCTTTGCATTGGCTATGATTGCGGCCAGATGCCGGGCTCAACTGTAATTTTAAGTCGAGATTACTAGCTATATTGTCGATTAATAATACTGTATGGATTACTGTATAATATGCTGTGCAGGCAACCAGTATTTCACCCTCAATGACCACCACAAAGTTCGTCCAAATCGACTTGGAACCCATGCCAGCGCACAGCGCTGGTGCCGCTGAACGGCGTCAGCGGGATCTCGAGGCGCTGCGCAGTATTGCCGATGACGCCATCACCGATGCGCGTACCGATAGCGAAATTGCAAGGGAGTTTATCAGCCACGGCGAACTGGGGCCGAAGTCGATCGCCAACACGCAGAAGGAACTGTTTCGCTTTCTCACCTGGTGCCGCGAGGAGGTGAGGAAGTCGATGCGCCAGTTGACTGTGTCCGACCTGAACGCCTACAAGGATTTCCTGAAGGCGCCGCCGGATGATTGGATCTCGACAACCAAATGGCCGCGTTCTGACGAGCGTTACCGTCCATTTAGCGGACCGTTGTCCGACGCCAGCCGGCGCCAGGCCATGATCGCCGTCAAAGGCCTGTTCGCGTTTGCCGAGCAGACCGGCTATCTGCGGCGGGATCCGGGCGCGCTGGTCAAACATGTGCGCACGCCGGGCGGCAGCCGCATCACGCGCTATCTGACACAGGATGCGATCAGCCTGGCACTGGCCACGCTCGACAGCCGTACCGCCGACACCGAGCCGGCATTACGGCGGCGGGCGCGCGACCGTTTCCTGCTGGTGGCGTTTGCCCACACTGGCGCCCGCCTGAATGAAATTGTCAGCGCCAATATGGGCGCCATCTATACCGACGGCAAGGGCCGCTGGTGGCTGGACGTCATCGGCAAAGGCAACAAACCGCGCCGCTTGCCCGTGCCACCAGAAATGCTGTCAGCCTACCGGCAATACCGCAGCGCCTATGGCTTGCTGCCCAACAGCAGCCGCGCCGACGATACGCCGCTGGTGTTGTCCAGTCGAGGGCCGGGCTTGCAGCGCATCTCCGACGAAGCCGCGTCCGATGCGCTGAAAGCCGTATTCCGCGCCGCCGCCGACGCGGCTGACGCCCAAGGGCAAGCGGACATCGCCGCTAACTTGCGGCAGGCGTCCGCGCACTGGCTGCGGCACAGCATGCTGACCAACCACGCCAACAACGGCGTGCAACTGAAGACCCTGCAAGAAACAGCCGGCCACGCAAACATCGCCACCACGGCAGCGTATCTACACAAAACCGACAACCAGCGGCACGACGAGATCCTGGCATCGGTGAACGGACAAAATATCATCTAGACACCAGCAGTGGTGGCTTACCCGGGCGTATCTGTCGTCCGGCAAATCTTCAATTTGACATAATATAAATTATGCGAAGTTTGGTATTTACACTGATCATCCAAGCCATACAAAATCCGAGTCCGCGTCACCGCTATCCGGCAACACCAACGCCCGACCCATCAAGGCCGTCACCTTCGCATCGCGATAACGGTCCCAGATCGACACCGATGGCCCATTGCGCCAGCCCGGCGGCATGCTTCGGTTGCTGAGTTGAAGATGCAGTCGCTCAGGAATTCTGGCGACCACATAATGTTCCTCCACGAATTTCCTGATCGCCGCCAGGTCAGCCGCATCAACTTGCCAGCCGTCTCGGCTGGCCGCCGCCAGCAGCAAGGGCTTCCATTGATGGATGGGAAACACATGGTCTTCCACCCATGTGCAATCGCCGAAATCCCCAGCCCAGCGTTCATGCAAGCGATATCGCCTGCATGCGCTTTGATCCTTCCTGTACGCGTCGGCCAAGGTCTTGCGCCCGAGCGTACCGAGGATATGAAAAAAAGCCGTGTCAGCCAATACGCCCGGCGCATGCTCAACATCGCGCCAGACGCACAGCGCGCTCAGAACGTGAACCAGCACACTATCGACCTGATTCATTATCCTTACGCCGTCATCGGCCCCTCACGCCGCGCTGGCCTTGGCGCGCGCCACATGCAGCTTTTTGTAGCTGTCGATCAGGCGCTGGTGGCGGTCCAGACCTTCCAGTTTCATGCTGGTCGGCGTCAGGCCATGGAAACGGACGCTGCCGTCTACCGCCCCCAGCGCCGCATCCATGCGGGCGTCGCCATACATGCGGCGGAAATTGACCAGGTAGTCGTCCAGCGCCATGTCCTCATCCAGCACCACTTCCAGCACCACGTTCACGGCCTGATAGAACAAACCCCGTTCGACCGTGTTGTCGTTGTACTGCAGGAAGGCTTCGACCAGTTCCTGCGCCGCTTCCAGATCCTGCAGCGCCAGATTGATCAGCAACTTCAGCTCCAGCACCGTCAGCTGGCCCCATTCGGTGTTTTCGTCGAATTCAACGCCGATCAGCGTCGCGATGTCCGAATATTCATCGAGCTCGCTGTTGTCCAGACGCTCCAGCAAGGCTTCCAGACTAGCGTCGTCCAAGCGATGCAGATTCAGCACGTCGGCCCGGAAGCGCAGCGATTTGTTGGTGTTGTCCCAGATTAGGTCTTCGATCGGATACACCTCCGAATAGCCCGGCACCAGGATACGACAAGCGGTAGCGCCAAAGTGGTCGTACACCGCCATATAACTTTCTTTGCCCATCTCTTGCAGGATGGCGAACATGGCAGCGGCCTCGTCGGCGTTGGAATTGGCGCCCTGCGCCGTGAAATCCCATTCCACGAACGCGTAATCCGCCTTGGCGCTGAAGAACCGCCACGACACGACACCGCTGGAATCGATGAAGTGCTCAACAAAATTGTTCGGCTCGGTGACGGCATTGCTGACGAAAGTCGGGCGCGGCAAGTCATTCAGGCCTTCAAAACTCCGCCCTTGCATCAGCTCTGTCAGGCTGCGCTCGAGCGCCACTTCCAGGCTGGGATGGGCGCCAAACGAGGCGAACACGCCACCCGTACGCGGATTCATCAGCGTTACGCACATGACCGGATAGATGCCGCCCAGCGATGCATCCTTGACCAGCACCGGGAAGCCCTGCTCTTCCAGGCCTTGAATCCCGGCCACGATGCCCGGATATTTGGCCAGTACTTCCTGCGGCACATCCGGCAAGGCGAGTTCACCCTCGATAATCTCGCGCTTCACCGCCCTCTCAAAGATCTCGGACAGGCATTGCACCTGTGCCTCGGGCAGCGTATTGCCCGCGCTCATGCCGTTACTGCCATACAGGTTTTCGATCAGATTGGACGGGAAAAACACTTCCTTGCCATCCGACTGGCGCACGAATGGCAGCGAGCATATGCCGCGCTCGACATTGCCGGAATTGGTATCGTACAGGTGCGAACCGCGCAGTTCGCCGTCCTCGTTATAGATCGCGAGACTATATTTATCGAGGATCTCTTTGGGCAGCGCATCTTTCTTGCCGGGCTTGAACCAGCGCTCATTCGGATAATGGACGAACGGCGCTGCGGCGATGTCCTCGCCCCAGAAGCTGCCCGCGTAGAAGTGATTGCAATTCAGACGCTCGAGGTACTCGCCCAGCGCCGATGCCAGCGCGCTTTCCTTGGTCGAGCCTTTGCCGTTGGTGAAGCACATGGGCGAATGGGCGTCGCGGATATGCAGCGACCAGACATTCGGCACAATATTGCGCCACGAAGCGATCTCGATCTTGATGCCCAGACCGGCCAGAATGCCGGACATATTGGCGATGGTTTGCTCCAGTGGCAAGTCCTTGCCCGGAATATACGTACAGGCATCGGCTGCCGGATGCAGCGTCAACAAAGCCTGCGCATCGGCATCCAGATTGTCGACTTCTTCAATGATGAATTCGGGACCGGCCTGCACCACTTTTTTCACCGTGCAGCGATCGATCGAGCGCAGGATACCCTGCCTATCCTTGTCGGAAATGTCGGCTGGCAGCTCCACCTGAATCTTGAAAATCTGCTGATAGCGGTTCTCTGGATCGACAATATTATTCTGCGACAGGCGAATATTTTCGGTCGGAATATTGCGCGTCGTGCAATACAGTTTGACGAAATAGGCCGCGCACAGCGCCGACGACGCGAGGAAATAATCGAAAGGACCGGGCGCCGAGCCATCGCCTTTGTAGCGGATAGGCTGATCGGCCACCACCGTGAAATCATCGAACTTCGCTTCCAGGCGTAGCTTATCGAGAAAGTTGACTTTAATTTCCATCAGTGTGTTCCTATTCGTGCTCAAAATTGATCTGGCCGCCATTATCCGTTCTTTTAGCCGTGCAGCATAGGCTGGCGGGGGTGGCGGCCATGCGCATCGCGAAAAGATGGTAGATTGCTCACTCTCCGACTATCGCGTGAAGCGCACTCCATGAACCACGACACCGCAGCACCCAAGCTGGCAGGACAACGCATACTCGTCACGGGCGCCACCGGCTTTATCGGCAGCGCACTGGTCAAGGCCTTGCAACAAGAGGGCGCACAGGTCAGCGCGCTGACCCGCGACCGGGCCACCTGTCAGCGCCTGTTTGGCAGCAGCGTGGACGCCATCTCGCTGGCGCAATGGCCGGCCGGCGCGCGCTTCGACGGCGTTGTGAATCTGGCCGGCGCCCGTATCGCGCCGCAGCCATGGACCGCAGGCCGCCGCACCACGCTGCGCCAGAGCCGCATCGGCACCACGGAACAACTGCTGCGCCACCTCGGCACGCCGCCAGCCGTCTGGGTACAAGCTTCGGCAGTCGGCTATTACGGCCTGCAAGACCCGGCGATGGCAATGACCGAAACCCAGCAGGCGGGCACCGATTTCGCGGCCCGATTGTGCGCCGACTGGGAAGCGGCCGCCGCGCCCGCCGCCACTGCGGGTAGCCGGCTGTGTACGCTTCGCCTCGGCGTGGTGCTGGGCCGGGGCGGCGCCCTGCCCGGCCTGCTGTTTCCCATCAAGCTGGGCATTGGCGGTCCCATGGGTAGCGGCCAGCAGGCATTCCCCTGGATCCATCTGGATGATGTGCTGGCACTGATCCTCGACTGCCTGAGCAATCCGGCCCGCAGCGGGGTGTATAACGCAGTGGCGCCACAAGCCCAGACGCAGGCCAGTTTCGGACGTAGTGCCGCCAAGCTGCTAGGGCGCCCGTTCTGGCTGCCATTCCCGGCCCTGCCACTGCGGCTGCTGGGAGACGTGTCGCAGTTATTCCTCGACGGCCAGCCCGTCGCCCCCGCCCGCTTGCAGGCCGAGCAGTGGCCGTGGCGCTTCCCGACGCTGGAAAGCGCCCTGCCGGGCTTGCTCAAATAGCGGCCTAGAACTCTTCCCAATCGCTGGAGGCTTTGCTCTGGGCCGGTTGCAATTGCCGGACCGGTGCCCGCACCGGCCGCTGTGGCACGGGGGCCTTCGCGGCCACCCGCATCGGCTGGGAACGCTGGGCCGGAGACACATCCAGCCGGAAGATCTGCACCGCCTCCGACAGTGCGGCAGCCTGATCCTGCATGGCATTCGCCGCCGCTGCCGCCTGCTCGACCAGCGCTGCATTCTGCTGTGTCACCTGATCCATCTGGGTGATCGCCTCGTTGACCTGCTCGATACCGACCCGCTGTTCCTCGCTGGCCCCGGTAATGTCGCTGATGATGGTGCTGACCCGTTGCACGCTCGCGACCACCTCATGCATTGTCAACCCGGCCTGATCAACCAGCTGACTACCGACCCCGACCTTCTCGACGGAATCATCAATCAGCACCTTGATTTCCTTGGCAGCACTGGCAGAACGCTGGGCCAGGTTGCGGACTTCGTTTGCCACCACGGCAAAGCCACGGCCCTGCTCGCCGGCCCGGGCTGCCTCCACTGCCGCGTTCAGTGCCAGGATATTGGTCTGGAAGGCGATGCCGTCGATTACCCCGATAATGTCGGCAATCTTGCGCGCTGACTCGTTGATCGACCCCATGGTACGCACCACGTCCGCCACCACATTGCCACCGCGCACCGCCACCTCGGAGGCCGAGGCGGCCAAATCGCGTGCCTGCACCGCGCTGTCGGCATTCTGTTTGACGGCGGCCGTCAATTCCTCCATCGAGGACGCGGTTTCTTCCAGCGAACCGGCCTGCTGCTCGGTGCGCGACGACAAGTCCATATTGCCGGCCGCAATTTCGCTCGACGCCGTCGCAATGGTGTCGGTGCCGACCCGCACCTGTCCGACAATCGTTACCAGCGCCGCATTCATATCGCGCAGGGCCGCCATCAGCTCCCCCGTTTCGTCGCGCGACGTGACGTCGATGCGGCTGGTCAGGTCACCGGCCGCCACCCGCTGGGCAAACGCCACGGCCTGCCGCAGCGGTCCGGTGATATTCTTCGTCAATAACAGGGCGACAATCGCGGCCAGTGCCGCTGCCACCACGCCGCCCCCGACCAGTACCAGCGTGGTCTGGGTTTGCAGTGCCGCCGCATCATGGGCGCGCTGCTCCAGCAACACACTCTCCGTCTTGCCGATCTCGGCCAGCAGCGCGCGCATCGCATCCATGCCACTCTTGCCCTTGCCAGCCTGTTCGGCAGCGACCACCTCGTCCATATTACCAGCGCGGCGCAGTGCAATTACCGGCTCGATGGCCGCCGCCAACCACTGTTGCTGCGCAGCCTCCAGGTTGCGCAAACGCTCCTGCTGCGCCGGATTGTCCGCGGTCAGCGCGCGGATCTTTTGCAAGTGCTCGCCAAAGTAGCGCTTGCCGGTCTCGAGCGGCTCGAGCGAAGCCGCATTGCCGGTCA
>JBGSBQ010000043.1:0-13544 GCA_041730475.1 Sphingomonadaceae bacterium | reverse complement strand
GAGAAGAAGACCATCGTCTACAACTGCACTTCCGGCCAAATAAATACGCTCACGTGGGGCATGTTTGAGTACTATGGTCTGCGTTCCATCCCGATCAACGCGAAACGCGGATCAGCTTTGGTGCTTATCCGGATTATCACTCGCTGAGGTACGTGAGCAGCGTGCAGAGGCCCGCCAGCTGCTGGCGCATGGGTAGGATCCAGACGAGGTCCGCAAGGCCGCTGGCGACGCGCTGTGCGACTCGCCGGACCTGACGTTCAAAAAGGTAGTGCGCGAGTGGCATGCCACCAGGCTCGGCATGTAGCAGCCTGGCACCGCTGCGAAAGATCGAAGAGCACGGCGCGTTGGAGGTGGCGCGGCGAAATGCGGCGAACGTGATCTATTGCAGCCTTTGGCCAATGGACACTTCACTGCACTGGGGGGGCAGACGATATCCCGGCATTGTGCTCGGTACTGACGCGTAACCAGACGTGCAAGGGCAGGTCGTGCGCATTGGGATGTACTTGTTGATGCTCGTGTTCGTGCGTACCAGCGAACTGATCGAGACGCCCTGCAGTGAAATTCCGCTGGAGCGTTGCTCGGAGCCCTGGATCTTCCCTCGGCGGCGCATGAAGCGGTGCCAGCGTCGCATTAGCCCGGATCAGACTGATCACTGGGGCCCGTTGCCACGACAGGCGAGGGTGTTACAGCGCGACTAATTCCTGCTCTATCGCTGCAGCGCTCACGCTAGCTTCGTCTGGAAAATAATCAATGGCACGAATCGCCTCGTAGTTACGGCGCAACTTGCGAAATGTTCGGTTGAGGTCGGCTACCGTTGTCGTTGCAAGGGTATTTCTTGCCACATGAAGCGGCTTGGCAAAGGCTGCGTAATCCTCGGTTTGCCCGAACAGCCGCTGATATGCATGGCTTTGTTGTGCCGAATCGGCATGCACTGTCACCAGCGAGGCGCTTCCGCCTTCCCGAATGGTCTCGCTTGCCAACTCATTAAGTTGGACAGGTAGCAGGGCCAAGTCGGGCAAGAGATAAGCGCCGTCGCGTAATGCACTGTAGCCCAAGCTCTTCAGCGTGCGCCAGAAGCGCACCCGGGCCGTTGCGCTATTGGTGGGCAGACTCAGGTTCAGCTAGATAATGGGTGTCATCAACCGCTCAGCGTAATGCTGAGTCGTGTTTGCGATAATATTGATCGCTAGCCCTACGGAAAACTAGTGATCGTGCCGATGGTGAATGTCAGGGTAATGCGGATGGCTGTGCCTTAGCGGGACGTGCTGGTGGGGATGTGCGTGCGGCTCGCTTCTATCCCAATCGAAGTTGTGTTCGTGCTGATGGTGCTCGTCGTGGCTATGTGTGTGCGCATGCGACAACGGCAGGTGCAAGTGCTCATGCGCGTGTGTTTCGGTTATGTGCAGCCAGATCCCAGCCGCCATCAGTGTAGCAGCGATCCAAAACAGAAGACCAGGCACCTCGCCCAACATCAGCAGCGACAGCGCAGCTCCCGCGAAAGGCGCCGCGGAGAAGTAGGCGCCGGTGCGTGCGGTCCCGAGATGGCGTAGCGCCAGCACAAACAACACCAGGCTGAGGCCATAGCCGCAAAAGCCGACCATACCGGCCAACAGCACCGTGCGGGATTCCGGCATCGCGCCACCCAGTGCCCAGCCGATTGCCAGGTTGACTGAACCAGCGACAAGGCACTTGGTGCAGGCGATCTGTAAAGGATCGCTGGCGGAAACCTAGCGTGTCAGATTGTTGTCGATCCCCCAGCACAGGCAGGCTCCGAGGATGGAGATTGCACCCCACGGCAATCCCGCAGCCGGCGCCTGATCCCAAGACAGCAGCACACCAGCTGCGACGATGAGGAGCATGCCGATGAAGATACGTCGATCAAAGTTTTCCTTGAAAACGAACCAGGCCAGCATCGAGGTCAGCACGCCTTCCATATTCAACAGCAGCGAGGCCGAAGACGCGGACACGCTGCTCAGCCCAGCCATCAGCAACAAGGGTCCGGCCACGCCGCCGACCGCGATCGCGCCAGCGAACCATGGCAAATCCTGACGGCTCAGTGCAACCGGTTTGTCCCGAGCATGGCGCTTGATGATCCCGCGAATGATGTAACAAATGAGCAGGCCGATGCCACTGCCCAAATACAGCACGCCGGCCAGCGAAATCGGCGGTATCTGTCCGACCAGCGTCTTGGCGAAAGGAGTGCTCGCGCCAAAAAGCACCGCGGCGAGCAATGCGTAAATAACGCCTGTATGCATGAACAATGTCCGATCGGTAAGTAGAATAAGCTTGCCGGCCTCCCTTGGCGGGAGGCCGAGAGTTACTTATTTTACGGCCACATCACCGGTGAAAACGCTTTTGTCGGCAAAAGTGATCGTTGCTTGGACTTTAGCGCCAGTTGGAATTTTCGCGTCCTTGGCCTCCATACCGTTACCCCCCTTCGGTACCAGAGTGGCCTCGCCTTTGGTCTGGTCTTTGACCCAGACCAGCTTGCCAGTTGCGCCGACGGTTGAGACCTTCGCATCGAGGTTTGTCACCAGGATTGCCACGCCTTGTGCACTCTTTGTAGCGTTGAGCTTGATCGTCTGCGGTGTTTCCTCGTCATGATCCGGATGCGCATAGACGGCGCTGGACACACAGAGTGTGATTGCCGGTAATACGCTTGCTAGATTCATAGTCGGGCTCGCCGCCTTTGCCCTGGCTAAGCGCCTTATTTTTTGAAGATGTCGGTATAGAAGCCGCTGGCATTTAGGGCAATGGTGACTGGCGCTGAGCTCAGGTTTTTCCAGTACCAGCCATGCACGCCTGTGAAGGGCGCAATCAGCGAGCCGCGCGACACGCTAATGCCTTTGTCCAGGATGAAGCTCTCAAATTCGTCCTTGCCGGCGTCGATCGGCTCACCGTGGAAGTCATGATTCACCAATTCACCGTTTTTGGTTTTCCAGCTATAAATCAGGGTGGCGCCTTTCGCCAAATGAGTTTTCACCTCCATACCTGTGTTCGGCGGCAAGACGATTTCCATCGTATCGGCTCGATAGGCTACCGCTTGCGGTGACGCGATCGTCAATGCGCGTTCTTCACCTTTTGCGGAAACGGTCGAGCCTTTGGTGGCGCCGGACATGCCGGGCGGCATAGCCGCCGCCGTGCCGACATCGGCGTTGCCCGTTTCCTTAGCCGGATGATGAAGTTGAGTCAGACCCAGCGCCTTGCCGACGCCTAGCGGATCGATGCCGTATTCCGCCGGCATGACCGTTGTCACAAGCAGCACGCCGGCCACGCCGGCGGCGACCAGCATACCGCGCAGCAGTTCTTTCTTCGGAGCGACGATAGCGCTATTGAGTGGTTGAGACATGGTGTGTTTCCTTATTTAGTGAGATAGCCGGTCAATTGGAAGCCCGCCAGGACGAAGCCTGCCATCATCAATGCAAAGTTGCCTTTCATCGCGTGGTGCGTGAAGCTGGCAGTGGTGCGCCAGTAACGCATGGCGATCAGGATCATGCTTAGGGCCAGCAACTGCCCGATTTCCACGCCAACGTTAAACGCGACCATGTTGGGGATCAGACCGTCCTGAGACAGCGCGAAGTCTTGCAGCTTGGTGGCCAACCCCAAGCCGTGAAAGAAGCCGAAGATCAATACTGCCGCCTTCTTGTTCGGCTGCACACCAAATAAGGTCTTGAAGCCACCCAGATTATCGAAAGCCCGGTACACGATGGACAGGCCGATGATGGCGTCCACCAGATAGGCGTTGATATGCCAGCCGTTGAGCACGCCCATCAACAGTGTGGTGCTGTGGCCCACCGCAAAGAGCGTCACATACACGCCAATGTCCTTGATCCGATACAGGAAGAAAATCACGCCGCACAAGAACAGCAAGTGGTCGTAGCCGGTCACCATGTGCTTGGCGCCAAGATAGAGAAACGGCAGGATCTGCAAGCCCGTGGTGTCTTGCAGAAAACTCTGGTCCGATTCCGATACACCATGGGCCAGAGCGATAGCCGATACTAGACTCAGCACGGTCGCCATGACAGAGGAGCACCAAAAGGCCGTTCCGCGATTTAAATACGACATGTCGAAATCTTCAAGTTGGTAGCGGCACATCGGCCGGTTTGGTGTTACGGCGACGCAGCACCATGCCCGTAATGGCAGGCAGCACGAATAGCGTCAGAATGGTCGAGGTGATCAAACCACCGATCACGACGGTGGCGAGCGGCTTTTGCACCTCTGCTCCGGTATCAGTGCCGATCGCCATCGGGACGAAACCTAGCGACGCCACAAGCGCGGTCATCAGTACAGGGCGCAAGCGTTCCATGGCGCCGTCAATAACGGCGGTGGTGGCCTCGATGCCGTCAGCAAGGCGCTTGTTGATGGCTGAGATCAGCACTAAACCGTTCAACACCGCCACGCCAGAAACGGCGATGAAGCCCACTGCCGCAGAGATCGAGAACGGAATGCCTCGCAGCACCAACGCAAACACGCCGCCGGCCAGTGCCAGAGGCACAGCCGTCAGGACAGTGGCGGCTAGCATCGCATTGCCGATCGCCAGATACAGCGCCGCAGAAATCAGCACCATACACACCGGTACGATAATGGCCAGCCGTTCGGTGGCGGCGTGCAGGTTCTGGAACTGTCCACCCCATTCCATCCACGAGCCAGGCGGCAGTTTGACCTCTTTGCTGAGCCGGGCTTGGGCCTCGTCGACATAGCCGCCCATGTCGCGGCCCACGACGTTGGCCTCAACATAAATGCGGCGCTTGCCATTGTCCCGGCTCACTTCATTCAGGCCCTGCGTGAAGCGGAACTGCACCAGTTGGCGTAGCGGTACTGAGGCGCGCTGCTGCTCGCCGACGGCGGGCAACATCACGGGCAAGGCGCCGAGTTCGTCCAGGTCGTTGCGCAGCGCGTTAGGCAAGCGCACGACGATGTCAAAGCGGCGGTCGCCTTCGAAGACTTGTCCAGCCGAGCGTCCTGCTAGTGCGGTCGAAACGGTAGCGGCCACGTCCTTGACGGTTAAGCCGTAACGCGCAATGGCCGCCCGGTCAAAAGCGATATCGAAGGTCGGGAAGCCTTCCGTCTGTGCAACGCGCACGTCGGCCGCGCCGGGTGTCTTGCGCAGTACGTCAGCAACCTGCCGGGCGCTGTGTGCTAACTGATCGAGGTCCTCTCCGTAAATCTTGACTGCAACATCGCTGCGTACGCCGCCGATCAGCTCGTTAAAGCGCATTTCGATCGGCTGGGTGACATCATAATTGTTGCCGACAATAGAAGCGGTCTTCGCGCGAATGCGCTCAATGACCTGTTCTTTGGTCGTGACGCCCTCCGGCCATGCGCTTTTCGGCTTCAAAATGATGTAATTATCCGAAGCGTTAGGCGGCATCGGGTCGGCAGCCAGGCTGGCGGTACCAGCCTTGGAATAGACCGTTTTTACCTCAGGCAACGCCAAGATGGCACGTTCGATCAGCAAATCCAGCGCCAATGACTGGTCGATGCTGGTCGAGGCGATCCTGACTGAAGACAGGTTCAGGTTCTGTTCATCGAGTGTTGGCATGAATTCACGGCCCACGAAGGAAAACGCGACTGCCGCCGCTGCCAGCACGCCCAGTCCGGCGCCGATGAACGGTAATGGGCGGCTCACCGCCTTGCGTAGCCAGGGCTCGTAGCGGGATTTAGCGGCCATCACGACGCCGACTTCCTTTTCCGAGACCGGCCCCTGCATCATCACCGCCAGTAGCGCTGGCACGAAGGTGAGCGATAGGACAAAGGCTGATCCTAATGCCAGCATCAACGTGATGACCATTGGTGAGAACATCTTGCCTTCGACACCTTGGAAAGTCAGGCACGGCAGGAACACCAGGAAGATAACCAACTGGCCGTAAATGGTCGGACGCAGCATCTCGCGCGACGACGCCACCACTTCTTCAAGTCGTTCCGTCAATAGCAGCAGTCGGCCTTCCTTGTGTTGACGCTGCGCCAGTCGCCGCAAGGTGTTCTCCACGATGATGACGGCGCCGTCGATGATGAGACCGAAGTCCAGTGCACCAAGACTCATCAGGTTGCCGGAAATGCCCAGCGAATTCATGCCGGTGGCGCTCATCAGCAGCGCCAATGGGATCACCAAAGCGGCGATCAGCGCCGCGCGCCAGTTACCGAGCAGCGCGAACAGGATGGCAATCACCAGCAGCGCGCCTTCCGCCAGATTTTTGGCGACAGTCGATATAGTAGCGACCACCAGTTGAGAGCGATCTAATGTCGGCACAATGGTGATACCCTGCGGGAGCGTACTCGACACCACCTTGAGCTTCTCGCCGACAGCATGTGCTACGGTACGACTATTCGCACCAACCAGCATCAATGCGCTGCCCACGACCGTCTCGTAGCCATCACGGCTGGCGGCGCCCCTGCGCAACTCACCGCCGACATTGACCTTCGCCACTTGATCGACCGTGATTGATACGCCGTTTCGGGTTGCAATCACGGCGCGGGCCATGTCATCCTGCGTGCGGATACGACCATCGGCGCGCACCAGATAGGCCTCTCCTGAACGCTGGATGTAGTTGGCGCCGACTGACACGTTGGCTTCTTCCAGCGTGCGCGCCAGATCGGCAAACGAAACGCCCTGCGCGGCCATTTTCGCGGGATCAGGTTCGACCACGTATTCCTTCACATAGCCGCCGAGAGAATCAACATCGGCCACTCCCGGCGTGGTGCGCAGTTGCGGTCGGATGATCCAGTCTTGCACAGTACGCAAATAAGCTTGACGTGCGACGTTGTCAGCCAGATGCTCGCCTTGTTCGGTCAGGAAGGTGCCATCGGACTGCCATCCTGGTTTGCCGTCTTTGCGCGGCGCGTCTTTGCCTTCGGGGTGGGTGTACTCGACGCTGTAATGGAACACTTCGCCCAGTCCGGTGGAGACCGGGCCCATTTGCGGCGTCGCTCCCTCCGGCAGATCGGGCAAAGCGCGTGCAAGGCGTTCCGACACTTGTTGGCGCATGAAGTACAGATCCGCATTCTCTTTGAATACAGCGGTGACCTGACTGAAGCCGTTGCGTGAGAAAGAGCGCACGCTTTCCACGCCATTGAGGCCCGATAGCGCTGTTTCGATCGGGAATGTGACGCGCTTTTCGATTTCGACCGGGCTGAGCGTCGGCACCACCGTGTTGATCTGCACCTGCTTGTTGGTGATGTCGGGTGTAACATCGATTGGCAGCAAATTGAGCTGCCATGCACCTGCCAAAGCAACCACAACAGTCAGGGACAGGATAAGCCAGCGCGAGCGGACTGAGCCGGTAAGTATGGAATCGATCATCATTCGTCCTTGGCGGTCTTGATCATGTCCGCTTTGATCAGGAAGGCGTTGCGCGTGGCGACCTGCTGTCCGGCCGTGATGCCGGAAACAATCTGTGCAACGCCGCCGCTGCGCGTGCCAACCAGCACAGGCTGCGCAATAAACCCATCTTTGGTGCGCACAAACAGCACGTCATGCCCGTCGACGGTTTGCACCGCATCTTCCGGCACCACCATGCCGGCGGCGCCGTTCTTGACGTGCAGTCGCGCTTGCACGCCCTCGCCAACGATTAAATCGCGCGTCGCCGCCATGGGCGTGAGGATGAGGATCGCAGTGCGGGTGTTGCCACTGACCGTCGGCGTGACGGAGCGCACAATTGCCTTGACGGGCGTACCGCCGGCCGCAAAAACAGTTGCCTTGTCGCCGGGCACAACGCGACTGATGTCGACTGCTTGCAACGCGACCTCGATTTGCACTTGCCCCTGACCGGCCACGCGGAATAACGCGGTCTGCGGCTGGACGAAGCCGCCCAGCGTTACCGACTGCTCTGTGATTTTCCCGCTGATAGGACTGACCACGGCAACCGACTTGCCGTCTGCAGCGACCTGCGCCGCTTTCGCCACCGAAGATGCGCGTTGTGCCTCGCTCTCGGCCACTGTGAGCGCCGATTGCGCTGCTTCCATGTCCTGACGCGGCGTCACACCCTGAGCAAATAAGCTCGATTCACGCACGAAGTTCTTGCGCGCCAGATCCGCTTTGGCCGCAGCGACGTTACGGTCCGCCGTCATCGCCGCCGCTTCGGGCGAATCCACCTGGGCCAGCGCCTCACCGGCACGCACGGTATCACCCAATTGGCGGTTCACCCGCGTGACGTTACCGGCGACGCGCGCAACGATCAGCGCTTCGCCGTTCGGCGGCGCCGTCACCGTTCCGGCAGTGAGAATTTCTGCTTTCAAACCACCATTACCGATTGGCTCGACGGCGATCTTGGCTGCCGCCAGATATTCGGTGGGAATCTTCACCTCGACCGCCGCGTGATCGCCTGCGCCTGGCGCTGAGGCCGGTGACGCTGCGGTCGCGGCAGGCGTTGCCATCGGAGCGTTGTGTGCCGCCAGCCAGTGCGAAGCTGCAAAACCCAGGGCGGCGGCGAAGGCCACCAGCACGGCCAAGGTGGGCCAGCCCAGTTGTAGGCGTTGTTGTTGCATCATGGTGTATCTCCAAATACGTTGCGGCCTTCAGTCAGAGAGAGGGTAGCGAGTGCACGGACTCGTGCCAGACGAGCCTCTATGGTCAGCGCCTGTGCTTCGGACAGTGCGCGTCGGGTCGCCAACAGCTCCAGCAGAGGATTCTTTCCAGCGTCATAGCCTATGCGGCCCAAGCGATAGGCTTCCGTTGCTGCGGCTTCGCCTTCTACGGCAGCCTCCAGCCGTCGTTCGGACGCCCCAACTTGAGCCAATGCCGAACGATGCAACGCGACAGTTTCTAGACGGATCGCTTCCAGCCGCATGGCAGCACTCGTTGCACGTTCCTTCGCCGCATCAATACCGGCCTTGTTCCGATCGAACAGCGGAATGCTGGCAGACAGTCCAATCGTCGCCGCCTTATCACTAGTCCAACCGAATTTACGCATGCCGACGGTCACGCCGAGATCTGGCATCCAGCGCTTTTCTTCGACGTTGACTTGCGCCACCACAGCTTCGCGCTCAGCAGTTGCGCTGGCCAAAGCGGGCGACTCGGCTGCCGTCCAAGCCGTTAGTGGTCGTGGCGCTGCAACTGACGCCATGAAGGGATGGTCGATGCGGGAAAAAGACTCGGCCGAGCCAACCAGCGCAGATAATCGTTCGAGCGCTTCCGTGGCATCAGCAGAGGCGGACTGAATGGCAGCTTGCGCTGCGGCCGCACTGGCACGGGCCTGCGCCAAGCGCAGCGCCGCCTCCCGACCGGCGGTCACCAACGCTTCAGCCGCCCGTAAATCATCACTGGCCCGTATCAGTTCAGCGTCGGCAACTGCCTTGCGCTGTTGCATGGCTTCGGCCGTTGCATACGCCACCGCTAGTGCATTGACGAAGGCAAGGCGAGTCTGGCGTTCACGTACGCTGGCGGCAGCGGATTTCCGCTGTTCGGCATCGATGCGGGCGGAGCGCTTGCCACCGATCTCGAACACCTGTGTAACGGTATAGGTGTCCTGCCGCTGGCTAACACCGCCCGATTGTGGCGCCCCAAGATTTTCGGCGGTAGCGCTCAGAATGGGGTTAAGCCAGGCGCTGGCCTGGCGAGCATCCGCACTGGCGGCGCGTACATTTGCAGCTTGCTCTAACAACTGTGGCGCGTTTGCTTGGGACTGCTGAAGCAGTGCCGCAAAGGACGGTGTCTCGGCCGCCTGACTGAGAGCTGCAGCTGAGCCGAAAAGGATAGACATAATAGTCTGCCGGACAGCGACGTCCGACAGACGTCCGCGCGACGATGCACGCGGTCGTACAGATATTTTTTGCATGAAATGCCCCTGCAGGATTGAACTGGATGCAGTACGGCAGGCAGGATCGCTGCTGCGGCGTCTGGTGGCCGCAGCAGGACAGATTACGCCCGCTTAGATGAGCGAGCGCGGCGGCCGGAGAAGGGGAAGAATTGTTCGATCAGAAAAAACGTCATGGCGTAATGATGGTGCAACGCGAACAACCAGCGGCAAGCCAGGCATGTTTATAGCCGGCAGTGCAATGTTCAAGTGGCTTCCATGCTCGAAATCGGCCAAGTGCTGCAATGATTTCTGCGAGTTGTCGAGATGCGTGCCGCCATCGTCTGAATCGTCGTCATCGTCATCATCGTCATCATGGTGATGCAGCACATGGTCGGCGTGCTCGGCGATATGCTTGATGACGAAGTCCATCCCGATTGCGTTGGCGCTACCTAATACGTGCGTCAAATTACGTTCCGCAGCTGCAATGGCTTGCCACGGAATCGCTAACATCAGCAGTATGAGGAGGACTTTTTTCATGTTGCTGTGATTATAGCAGCAAGTAATTGCACGGTTATCCCTTGAAATTTGAGATGAAATGCGAACTCTCTGCTTGCAAAAAACTTCGAGCCTTTTATTGTTATGATCATGGCAGCGACTCGTCACCAAGGAATTCGAACATGCTCGTTAATGCAGATTTCACACGTCCGGCGATCGTCACGCCCAGCCGATACCAATGGGTGGCGTCGCCATCCTCTGGCGTAGAGCGTGTCATGTTGGACCGTGTCGGTGGTGAAGTTGCTCGTGCGACAAGCATCGTCCGCTACGCACCGCGTTCGAGCTTCCCCGCACATCGTCATCCCGGCGGGGAGGAAATCCTGGTGCTGTCGGGGACCTTCTCGGCGGACGATGAGCATTCCCCCGCTGGTTTTTATCTGCGCAATCCACCCGGCTCCATGCACCAGCCGGCCAGCCTGGACGGCACCACCATCTTCGTCAAGCTCATGCAGATGTCGCCCACCGAGACCGAAAGCGTACGCATCGATACGCGTGACCCTGGCAATTGGCGCAATGACGGTTGTCGTGAGGACTGCCAGTTGTTCACCAGCGGCACCGAAGCGGTGAGTTTGCAGCGACTGCCGGCCGGCACGCCAGTTTTTTCCGGGCCAGTGCCCTCGGTTGAATTCTTCCTGCTCGAGGGTGGACTCCAGTTCGGCGCATTGGAACTTGCAGCTGGTACCTGGATGCGGCTGCCGGCAGGCGAATATCCGGAAATTGTTGCAGGAGTAGCAGGGGCGACCTTCTATCTGAAGGTTGGCGTTTCCGTCGACATGCACGGCGTAATCGCGGATGCGTAACTACCGTATCTGTATCGTTGGCGCTGGCCTCAGTGGCCTGTATGCTGCCTGGTTGCTGGAACAGCATGACATTCAGGACTATGTCGTCCTGGAAGCGCGCCATGTGCTGGGCGGGCGCATTGCATCGTTTGGGCCGGCCGGTGGCCGCGATAGTCTCGACCTTGGCCCAACCTGGTACTGGCCCGAGTACCAACCGCATTTGCAGCACCTGATACAGCAGCTCTCGCTGGCCGCGTTCCCCCAGCATGAAAGAGCCGATGCGCTCTGGGAGCGGGCTGCGACCGCCGCCCCGGTACGGGGGCCGACCTACGCTGCGGCTCCTCCATCGATGCGGCTGAGCGGGGGGATGAGCGCGTTGACCGATGCTTTGCGACGCCACACGCCGGCTGCGCGCATCATTACCGGACAGGCGGTCCGCCAGATACGGCGTAGCGATGAGTACGTGGAGCTGGACAGCGAAAATGCATCCGGTGCGATCACAACCTGGCGTGCACAGCATGTGCTGCTAGCGGTGCCGCCCCGTGTCGCGCAACACCTCATCACCTTCACGCCGGCGTTGCCGGCAGCACTGGCAGATGACTGGCGCAACACGCCAACCTGGATGGCGCCGCATGCGAAATATCTGGCTACTTATGACAGGGCCTTCTGGCGCGATGCCGGACTGTCGGGCAAGGCCGTGAGTGCTTCAGGCCCACTGGGCGAGATTCATGATGCGAGCACGCCAGACGGGACTGCTGCACTGTTCGGCTTTTTCCGGATTCCAGCACAAGTGCGTCGTCGCGTTCCAGATGAGGAGCTGCGCGCGCAGTGCCGTGCCCAACTCGGTCGGCTGTTCGGCAGCGCGGCGGCGAGTCCTGTTGATGACGTCATCAAGGATTGGTCCACCGATGTGTACACTGCCACGGCGCAGGACCTGCTCGATGGTGGTCAACATGCAGCGGCCCCAAAGGTCAGTGCAGCGTCGGGGCCGTGGCATGCCTGTCTGACGGGCATCGCCAGCGAATGGTCGCCTCAATTTCCTGGCTATGTCGCCGGCGCTATCGAGGCCGCCGAACGTGGCGTTCGCAGACTCATCGCAGGTGGCGTTAATGTGGGGAATGAAACTAGTCCTTGAACCAAGCAGGCGAACCTTCGCACGGCGCCGCAGCTGGTGCCCGGCCGTTTGATGAGCTCCTTGCTGAGGCAACGGTCATCTCTGGTCCCATGCGCAGGGCGCGCCTGCTTCTGATGCAACTTAACCGGGAAGGTGTGCTCCGTCTATAATCGAAGATTATGGGAAGCATTCATATAGGTCATTGATCGTGAACGAGAATTTAAGCAAAGAGCAGAGAGAAATATTGTTCGAGGAGCTGGCAGCGTATTTTTCCCTGCTGTGTGAGCCGACGCGTCTCAAAATCATCAACGCGATCTGCAAGGAAGAGCGCTCGGTGGGCGACATTGTCGCCTTCGTTGAATCAACCCAGGCCAATGTGTCACGCCAACTCACGATGCTGTATCGCGCCAAGATTCTGGCGCGCCGCAAGGAAGGTACGCAAGTATTCTATCGTATTGAGGATCAGAAGACGTTGGCCATGTGTCAGGGCGTCTGCAATGAAATTGCCAGGCGCCTGGGCATGGATATCGATAACTCGGCAGGGCAGACAGCTAGTTTGCCGCGAACCATTTATCCCGCTGCGGAACTGGTTTAAGTGAACCAATCACTGCGGGTCTGATCTTCTCTGGCCCCGTCCTGGCGGGGAGAGCCAGGCTTTCCTCCAGGGCATTTTTGAGCATGGTCTCGCGCTTCCGGCGCACCGAGGCGACGGGGAATGGGAGGTAAATCCCGCGCCCATAACCGTCATCACCGTGCTGCATGACTGTCTTTATCCCTCCACAATTGCTGCGTTGCATCACTGAAAGTGCTTGTGAAAAGTGATGTC
Organism: Sphingomonadaceae bacterium; assembly: GCA_041730475.1. Classification (GTDB taxonomy): domain Bacteria; phylum Pseudomonadota; class Gammaproteobacteria; order Burkholderiales; family Burkholderiaceae_D; genus Rugamonas. The sequence goes on along the minus strand of JBGSBQ010000043.1, from coordinate 536 downwards.
ATAAATGATTATATGCGTATGTAGTTAATTACCGATATAGTGAAGTATCGTTTATAGGGGGCGTTCAGGTGTCTGCAGAACTTAACAAGATCATCGGCCGTATCGTGAAAGCGCCTGAAGGATTTCTGAGGGATGCCCAACTTGAGGATGCCCGAAAGGCGCGCCGCAGCTTTATGGGAAAGGCACTGGCGATGGGGGCAGGTGTCGCCAGTGCTGCAGCCGCGGCTGGCAATGTAATCGACGGTGATTCTGCGATTCTGAATCTGCCAGCGCATAGCAAGACGCTGGGGCAGCCGGTCGCAGCCCTCGGCTATGGCGCGCCGTCGCAGTGGGAAAAGAATTTGCAGCGGCGTGAAAGCCCTGGCTTGACGCGCGTATCGCAAGCATCGGTCAGTTTTACGCCGTTGCAGGGATTGTTTGGCATCATCACGCCGAGTGGCCTGCACTTTTAGCGCCATCATCAGGGCTGGCATGACATCGACCCCAGTACACACCGCCTGATGATCAATGGCCTCGTCAAGGAGGAGCGGGTGTTC
>JBGSBQ010000042.1:0-13760 GCA_041730475.1 Sphingomonadaceae bacterium | reverse complement strand
GCATCGACGATGTCGTGCATGGTCGCGCCGGCCTGGTCGACCAGGCGTGTGCCTTGATCGACTTGCTCGACGCTGGCATGGATCAAGGCCTTGATCTCGCGGGCCGCATCGGCGCTGCGCTGGGCCAGCATGCGCACCTCGGCGGCCACCACCGCGAAGCCACGGCCCTGCTCACCGGCACGGGCCGCTTCCACGGCCGCATTCAGCGCCAGAATATTGGTCTGGAATGCGATGCCATCGATCAAGCCGATGATGTCGAGAATCTTGTTCGAGGAGAGGCTGATTTCCTCCATCGTCGTCACCACCTGCGACACGATGCTGCCGCCCTGTGCCGCCACCGTCGACGCCCGTTCGGCCAGCTGGTTGGCATTCGCCACATTCACGGCGCTCTGCTGCACGGTCGAGGTCAACTGCTCCATGCTGGCCGCCGTCTCCTGCAAGCTTGAGGCCTGCGACTCGGTGCGGCCCGACAAATCCATATTGCCGCTGGCAATCTCACCGGTGGCATGCGAGATCATGTCGAAATTGCTGCGCACATCACCAATAATGCTGTGCAGATTGATATTGGTCTGACGCAGTGCGGCCAGCAACTGCCCCATTTCATCATCGCGGCCGACATCGATGCTGGCCGTCAGATCGCCGCCCGCCATCATGCGCGCCGCCCGCATCGCCTGCCCCAAGGGCTGCACCAGGTTGCGGTGCAGGCTGATGCCGGTCAGCAGTGCGGCCAGCCCGGCCAGCAATGCCAGCCCAGCTAGCCAGCCCTGCCAGGCGTTGACGGTGGCCGCGTCCAGCCCGACCAGCGCCAGCGCCAGCAATATGGCAGCCGCCGTTACCAACCCGGTCCCCAGCACGATTTGACGGCTGAACGACATCTTCAGCCGTGCCGCAATGCGCGGCCCCCAGCCGCCGCCGACGCCACGGCCATTAACGATGCGCATGCCGCGCGGATTGCCGGCGCGGATTTCCCGGTACAGTTCATCGGCCGCGCGGATTTGCTCGCGGCTGGGCTTGGTACGTACCGACAGATAGCCGACCGGCCGTCCCGCCTCGATCACCGGCGTCACATTCGCCAGCACCCAGTAGAAGTCGCCATTCTTGCAGCGGTTCTTGACCAGTCCGGTCCACGGCAAGCCGCTCTTGATGGTCTGCCACATATCGGCAAAGGCTTCGACCGGCATGTCAGGATGGCGCAGAATGTTCTGCGGCGCACCCATCAGTTCCTGCTCGGTAAAGCCGCTGACTTCGATGAAATAAGGATTGGCATAATTGATGTTGCCCTGCAGGTCAGTGCTGGACACGATGGTCTTGCCATCTTCCATCACATACTCTTGCTGGGTAACGGGAGAATTGATACGCATCATCGCCTCCGATGGGGTCCCGACTGGGAGCAGTTCGTATACAAGGGAGGCGAAGCAGGGATATGGATTCGCCAGCTGCAACGTTCGCTCAGAAACGCCGCTGCTGGCTCATAGTAGAGTTTTTATACGCAGACAATCTCACGAATTGTTACATGACGCCACAAAAACAACAGCCGGTGCAGCAATCTAGTCAGCTTTGAAATTTTGCCCTAACGACATTGGCTTGTTCAGCAAGATGGTCTGCGGGTTGCGGCAGATGATGACCAGCACCACGATCGTCGCCAGATACGGCAGCATCGACAGGAACTCCGACGGAATCGCCAGCCCGAAGCCCTGACCATGAAACTGCAGTACGGTAACGCCGCCGAACAGATACGCACCGACCATCACGCCACGCGGCTTCCACGTGGCAAACACCACCTGCGCCAGCGCGATCCAGCCGCGTCCGGCCGTCATGCCTTCGACCCACATCGGCGTCAGCGCCAGCGACAGATAGGCGCCACCCAGCCCGGCCATGGCGCCGCCAAACATGACGGTACCGTAGCGCAGGCCGATCACGTGATAACCGATCGCGTGCGCGCTGTGCGGCGATTCGCCGACCGCGCGGATCACCAGTCCCAGCCGGGTACGCGCCAGCATCCAGCCGATCGCGATCACCACCAGCACCGAGCCATACACCAGCGCATCAAAGCGGAACAGCAGCGGCCCGATGAAGGGCAGGTCCGACAGCAACGGGAAATGCAGGTGCGGCATCGGGTCGACGGTCTGCCCCACCAGCCCGCGCCCGATGAAGGCCGACAGGCCGATGCCGAACAAGGTCAGCGCCAGCCCGGTGGCGACTTGATTGGTCTGCAGCGTCAATACCAGAAAGCCGAAGATCAGCGCCATCAGCAGGCCGGCCAGCATCGCCGCCAGCAAGCCCAACGGCATAGAACCGGTACCCAGCGTGACCGAGAAACCGATCACGGCGCCGACCAGCATCATGCCTTCCAGCCCCAGATTGAGGACGCCCGAACGCTCCGTCACCAGCTCACCCATCGACGCCAGAATCAGCGGGGTGGCGGCGCCGGCCGTGCTGGCCAAAAACGCGATTAACAGTTCTGGATTCATGCGGTTTCTCCAACAGGGGTAGCCAGCGGCGGCAGCGGGCGCTTGCGCGGCTTGAAGCGGTAATGGATGAACAGGTCGGCCGCCAGCAGGTAGAACAGCAGCAGACCCTGGAACAGGCCGGTGATCGCCGACGGCAGTTGCAACTCGATCTGCGCCGATTCACCGCCGATGTACAGCAGCGACATCAGCAGCGCCGACAACAGCACACCGACCGGATGCAAGCGTCCCACATAGGCCACGATGATGGCGGCGAAGCCATAGCCGGGCGATACCGACGGCTGCAGCTGCCCCAGTGGCCCGGCCACTTCGCCAACCCCGGCGATGCCAGCCAGCGCACCACTGATCATGAACGCCGCCCACACATTGCGCGGTTCGCTGAAACCGGCGTACAGCGCCGCTGCCGGCGCCATGCCGCTGACCTGCATGCGGTAGCCGGCAAAGGTGCGGGTGCAGAAGAACCACGCGCCCGCCACCACGAACAGCGACAGAATGAACGCGACATTGGTCCGCAAGCCTTCCACCAGCAGCGGCAGGATGGCCGAGTCATTGAACATCTTCGATTGCGGGAAATTGAAGCCGGCCGGATCGCGCAGCGGCCCGTGCACCAGATAGCTGAGGTACAGATAGGCCACATACACCAGCATCAGGCTGACCAGAATTTCGCTGGTGTTGAAGCGGGTCCGCAGCAAGGCCGGAATCGCAGCCCACGCCATGCCACCGAGCGCGCCGGCGACGATCATCAGCGGCAGCAGCCAGGCCGATTCCACGTCATCGAAATACAGCGCCACGCAACCCGCCGCAATCGCGCCCATGGTCAGCTGGCCATCGGCGCCAATGTTGGCGACGTTGGCGCGAAAGCCGATCGCCAGCCCGACGCCGCACAGGATCAGCGGGGTGGCCTTCAGCAGCAGCTCGCCGACGCCGTATAGCGTGGTGGCCGGCTTGATAAAGTAGACGTAAAACGCATGCAGCGGCTCCTGCCCCAGTGACAGGAACAACAGGGAGCCGGTCAGCAGCATGGCCAGCGCCGCAATCAGCGGCGAGGCCAGCATCATGCGGCGTGAGGGTTCGGGACGTAATTCAAGCCGGGACATGGTCCGCTCCTTCAAGAGTATTCGGGTGGGCCGGGCTGGGGGCGTCATCGACATGCTCGAAGTCGCCGCTCATCCAGACCCCGATCTGGTTAATACTGGTGGCCGCCGCCGGCACCGCGCGCGACAAACGGCCATCGGCCAGCACCGCCAGCCGGTCGCTCATCATGAACAGTTCATCGAGTTCTTCCGACAGCACCAGCACCGCCACGCCCTGATCGCGCATGTCGATAATGGCCTGCCGTATCAGCATGGCAGCGCCGATGTCGACACCCCAGGTCGGCTGGGCGAAGATCATCACCTTGGGGCCGAGCGCGATCTCGCGCCCGACGATGAATTTTTGCAGGTTACCGCCGGACAGCGAGGCCGCCGCCGACTGCTCGCCGCCGCACTTGACGCCGAAGCGCTCGATCACGGCCCGTGCAAAGGTACGGATCGCGCCGCGCTGGATCAGGCCATTCTTCACCATGCCGGCGCCGCCGGCCGGGATGTAGCCGGTCAGCAGCGCGTTGTCGGCCAGCGACAGGTCGGGCGCGGCGCCGCGTCCCAGCCGCTCTTCCGGCACAAAGCCCAACCCCAGCTGGCGCCGCTGTGCCGCATTCAGCGCACCGACATCCTGCTCGCCGAGGCGGATCCGGCCCACACCACTGGTCTGCGGCAGCAGCCGCTCGCCGGACAGCGCTTTCAGCAACTCCTGCTGGCCATTGCCCGAGATGCCGGCAATGCCGACGATCTCGCCGCTGCGCAGTTCCAGATTGATATCCTTCAGCGCCGTGCCGAACGGATCGTCGCTGCGCAGATTCAGCTGCTCGACCGCCAGCAGCACCGCGCCCGGGGTCCGCGGCAGGTGGCGGCACACGGGCAGCTCGCGCCCGATCATCAGCTCGGCCAACGACTTGGCGCTCTCCTCCTTCGGATTGGCGGTGCCGGACACGCGCCCGGCGCGCAGCACCGTGGCCTTGTCGCACAGCGACTGGATCTCATCGAGCTTGTGGCTGATATACAGGATGCTGACGCCTTCGGCCGCCAGCCGGCGCAGCGACTCGAACAGCTTCTGCACCGCATCCGGCGTCAGCACCGAGGTCGGCTCGTCCATAATCAACAGGCGCGGCGACTGCAGCAGGCAGCGCACGATCTCGACCCGTTGCCGTTCGCCGACCGACATGCTGTGCACCAGTCGATCTGGATCGAGCGGCAAGCCATACTGCTCCGACACGGCGCGGATGCGCGGCGCCAGTTGCGCCGGCGTGACCTTGTCATCCAGTGCCAGCGAAATGTTCTCGGCCACGGTCAGCGTCTCGAACAGCGCGAAATGCTGGAACACCATGCCAATGCCGAGCTTGCGGGCATCATGCGGCGAGTGGATGTGGACCTGCTTGCCCTCCCACATGATCTGGCCCTCATCCGGCTTGGTCACGCCATAGATGATCTTCATCAGCGTGCTCTTGCCGGCGCCGTTCTCGCCCAGCACCGCATGGATTTCACCCGGCATCACCGTCAGGTTAACAGCAGCGTTCGCCACCACCGACGGATAGATCTTGGAAATGCCCAGCATCTGCAGGCGCGGTTCGGCGCGCAGCGGCGCGGCCGCAGCGACAGTGTCATTCATCAGGCGATACCTCCAACATTAGCGTTGTATACAAATGCATTGCAAAAAGCATCCACGGTGCAGATACCCATTCTGCTGAAGCTGACGCAAGGACCATGCCACGGCAAGGCGCGCCGGTTCAGGCACCGCCGTCTGAAAGCATACGCCGGCCATTGCCGGTGAACGCCCTTTTTTGGACGAAGTGTGGACAAAAACGCACTAAATGGGACGGGCAAATTCACCACAAACGTGCAAAAGCACTCGCCTTGGCGACAGAATTCGCGTAATTTTGTACACAATGTCGCTGAAAAACTGAGCACGATTCCTGCTTTACCTGCTGTAGACACACCGATCAGGAGAATGCAGCAATGACGACTCTACCCCCTGCGCCCCGCCCACAAGGCAAGCGCAAGCGTAACCAGCCGGCGCCACCCGCCGACGCCGGCGACTATCCCAAGCTGAAGCGTGGCACCACTGCCGTTGACCTGCGCATCTACCGCGCCGTCGTGAATGCCGTCATGAGCCACCGGCTGCCACCCGGCACCCATCTGGGCGAAGCCGATTTCTGCGAGCTGTATCAGGTCAGCCGCACCACCGTGCGCAAGGCGCTGCAACGGCTGGCGCACGACCACATCATCGAGCTACGGCCGAACCGCGGCGCCGTCATCGCGTCGCCGTCGCCGCAGGAAGCGCGCGATATTTTCTCGGCCCGGCGCGCGCTGGAACGCGAGATCGTGCCACTGGTGATCGCCCGGGCCACGCCCGACTCGCTGCGCCAGATCCGCGCCGCGCTGGAGACGGAAGACCAGGCGCGCCGCAATGGCGACCGCGCCAACTGGATCCGTCTGGGCGGCGAGTTCCACATCCTGCTGGCCGAACTGGCCGGCAATCAGGTGCTGCAACGCTTCATGGCGGAACTGGTGTCGCGCTGCTCGCTGATCATCGCCCTGTACGAAAGCCCGGGCGCGGCCATGTGCGAGAACGACGAGCATCAGGATCTGGCCACGCTGATCGAGCAGGGCAAGGCGCACGAAGCGACCCATTTGATCGAGCATCACCTGCTCGAAATCGAAGGCCGGCTGCGGCTCGGCGAGCCGGAACGCAAGATCAATCTGGCCGAAGCACTGTCGGGCTTTTGATGGATGGACAAGACCCGTCATCAATGCTGGCCCGGGAATTGCTAGAGGTGTGTCACAGGGATTGAATCCAATCATTGCCCGGTATTGGATTCAAACAGACTTTATTTTGTTTTTTTAAACCGCAGTCCTATTTCGTCAACCTGACCAGGAGTTTGCATAATGTCTCACCTCTTCCCCCGTACCGCCCTGCTCGCCCTGCTGGCCGGCTGCAGTCTCGCCGCCCAGGCTGCTGACTGGAGCGACACCTCGATCAGCTACCGCTACGGCACCAAATACGCCGAGCCGTTCAACAATCAGGACATCGCCAAGCACATCGTCAACTTCAGCAGCGCCAGCGGCTACAAGTACGGCAGCAACTTCTTCAGCGCCGACCTGCTGATGTCCGACAGCAAAGACCCATCGTCGGTGGGCGCCAAGAGCGGTGCGCAGGAAGCCTATGTGCTGTATCGCCACACGCTGGACCTGGGCAAGGTAACCAGCTCGAACATGGCCTTCGGTCCGGTACGTGGCGTGGGCGCCACCTTCGGCTTCGACTGGAACAGCAAGACCGACGCCGGCTACAACTCGAAAAAACGCATGCTGGTCGCCGGTCCGACGCTGATGCTGGACGTGCCGGGCTTCCTCAACGTCAGCCTGCTGGCCCTGCGCGAAAGCAATGCGCCGTTCAACGGCTTCAGCAACACCTCGGTCAACCGCTACACTTACAAAACCCACGCCATGCTGAACGCGGTCTGGGCGATCCCGTTCAACATCGGCATCCCGCTGTCGTTTGAAGGCTTCGGCAACTACATCGGCACCAAGGGCAAGAACGAATTCGGTGGCGACACGGCGGCCGAAACCAATATCGACATGCAGATCATGTACGACCTGGGCGCAGCCACCGGCAACAAGCCGAACACCTTCAAGGTCGGGGTCGAGTACCAGTACTGGAAAAACAAGTTCGGCAACTCCGACCACGGCAATCCTGGCGCCACTGCCAAGACCCCGATGGTGCGCGCCGAGTACCACTTCTGATGACCTGAACGCCAACGCAAAGGAATCCCCATGAAACGTCGTAACCTGCTCGCCCTGTCCGCCGCCACCCTGCTGGGTCTGGCTTCTGCCTCCTCCTTCGCCGCCGATCCGCTGAAGGTCGCCTTCGTCTATGTTGGCCCGGTCGGCGATGCCGGCTGGACCTACGCCCACGATCAGGGCCGTGTCGCGCTGGAAAAAGAACTCGGCGCCAAGATCAAGACCACCTATGTCGAGAGCGTACCGGAAGGCGCCGACTCCGAGCGCGTGATCCGCAAGCTGGCTGCCGATGGCAACAAGCTGATCTTCACCACCTCGTTCGGCTACATGAACCCGACCGAAAAAGTCGCCAAGGCCTTCCCGGGCGTGGTGTTCCTGCACGCGACCGGCTTCAAGACCGCCAAGAATCTGGGCGTGTATGAAACCCGCTTGTTCGAAGGTGCGTATCTGAACGGCGTAATCGCCGGCAAGATGACCAAATCGAACACGCTGGGCGTAGTCGCCTCGTTCCCGATTCCTGAAGTGATCCGCAACATCAACGCCTTCACGCTGGGTGCGCAGAGCGTCAATCCAGCCATCAAGACCAAGGTCATCTGGGTCAACTCGTGGTACGACCCGGCCAAGGAACGTCAGGCCGCCGAAACCCTGGTCGCACAGGGCGTCGACGTGATGAACCAGAACACCGACTCGCCGGCCACGCTGCAAGTGGCACAGGAAAAAGGCGTGTACGCTTTCGGCTGGGATTCGGACATGAGCAAGTTCGCACCGAAAGCCCACCTGACGGCCAGCACCAACAACTGGGGCGGCTACTACATCGACACCACCAAGGCAGTACTGGCGGGCACCTGGAAAAGTGGCGAACTGCATGGTGGCCTGAAAGAAGGCATGGTCAAGATGTCGCCGCTGAATCCGGCGGTCACGGCGGACGCCGCCAAAGCCTTTGAAGCGAAGAAAGCAGCCCTGACGGCCGGCACCTTCAACCCGTTCATGGGCCCCATCAAGGACCAATCCGGTGCGATCAAATACCCGGCCGGTACCGCCGTTCCAGCCAAAGACCTGGCCTCGATGAACTTCTACGTACAAGGCGTCGAAGGCTCGATTCCTAAATAAGCCAAAAACGTGGTCTGTCCCTAATGCCGTTAAGTTAGGGCGCAGATCTGCTGGCAAACCCCACCGACGCAAAGCCGGGGTCAGACGGGGACGCCGAGACCCGGCGGGTCTGACCCCAAGACAAGACCTGGGGTGCAAGCGCACGCTACGGCACGCTAACTTAACGGCATTATGGTCTGCCCCCGATTCTTTGATGACACTCTCTCCTCCCCCGCGCGATCCGGTGCTGCTGCATGACTGGCACCCGGTCGCGATCGCCAGCCAGATCGTGGCTGGCACCATTACCGCGACCGATTTGCTCGATACCCGGGTGGCCTTGTGGCGCGATAGCGCTGGCCTGCTGCATGCCTGGGAAGATCGCTGTCCACATCGCGGTACCCGCCTGTCGATCGGCAGCCAGCACGGCGATACCTTACGCTGTGCCTATCATGGCTGGAGCTTCGGCAGCACAGGTCGCTGCAACCATATTCCGGCCCTGCCGGCACTCGGCGCAGACAACCTGAAAGCGCAAGTCGCTACTTACGCGGTACAGGAACGCGACGGACTGGTCTGGGTCTGCCTCGGCACACCGGCCAACGCGCCGCCGCCGTTCCCGGAAGGGGCCGACAACACGCTGCGCAAAGTGATCTGCGGACCCTACGACGTCAGCAGCAGTGCGCCGCGCATCGTGGAAAATTTTCTCGACATGGCGCACTTCGCCTATGTCCACGAAGGGATCCTCGGTGCAACAGAGCACGCCGCCATCCCTGATTACAACGTCGATCCGTTCGACGACCCCGACTATGGCAGCGGCATCTGGGCCCGCCAGTGCCGTGCCTGGCAACCGCAGGCCAGCAAGGCGGCCGAGGGCGGTTGTGAGGTTGAGTACAGCTACCGCGTGGTGCGGCCGCTGACCGCCATCCTGACCAAGCAATATGCCGGCGGCCCGCGCGAAGCCATCGCTTTGCTGCCGCAGCCGCTGACGGAAACCACCACGCGGGTCTGGATCATTCTGGCATTGGCCGATTTCAGCTCGCCCGACGCAGCCTTGCGCGAGTTCCAGGACACTATCTTCCTGCAAGACTTGCCGATCCTGGAGAGCCAGCACCCGGCCCGTCTGCCACTGATCCCCGGCATGGAAGTGTCGGTCGTGTGTGACCGCATGTCGCTGGCCTACCGCGCTTACCTGAAACAACAGCAGCTGCGCTACGGCGTGCTGCGCAACGATATGGAGCCCGCATGACTGCCCAGCCCACCGAGCAAGACCAGCAATTCCTGAGCGCCGTGCTGGCACTGGCGCAGCGTTCGCGTGACGAGGGCCACCATCCGTTTGCGGCCATGGTGGTGGCGGCCGATGGCAGCGTGATCGCGGAAGCGATGAATGCGTCCAGCAGCGACCGCACTGCGCACGCGGAAATGAATGCGCTGCGGCTGGCATCACAGCGCTACAGCCCGGCCGAGCTGGCCACGGCCACGCTGTATTCCAACGCCGAGCCGTGTGCCATGTGTGCCGGCGGCACTTACTGGAGCGGCGTCGGCCGCGTGGTGTATGGCATGTCAGAACAGAGCCTGCTGGCCCTGACCGGCAGCGATCCGGAAAACCCGACACTGGCGCTGCCGTGCCGCGAGGTGTTTGCGCGCGGCCAGCGGCCGACCGAAGTCATCGGTCCGCTGCGCGAAGACGAAGCGCGCCAGGCCCATGCGGGCTTCTGGCAACGCTAACCGCCTCAGGCGCCGTCGCCCGACAACAGGAACAGCACCATGCGGTCATTGCTTTCCAGCTTGCTTTGCAGCGCATCCTGGTCGGCGGCGATGCTTTCTTTGGACGGCAGGCTGCGCACGGCCGGTACCTGGTCCGGCGACAGCGTGATGCCGAGGTCGCCCAGCGCACCCACCGGGTCGCCCAGCAGGCGTTCGCGGAAGCTATCGTCGCTAGCCAGTTTATCGAGTACGGTACGCAGCTGTTCGGAAGTAGACATGGTCATTGTTTAGGCCCTTGAGTGAGTGGATAGCAGGTGGCGCGAGGATCAGTCAGCGCCACCGCATGCTACGGTAAACCCCGGCCATTGCCAAGCCAGCAGCGCCGGCGGTAGACTCGCGCTCTGCTACCGGAGCGAGAACCCCATGAAACTACGACGTTGTGCCGTGCTCTACCTCGAACCACGCGAACAGCTGGAGATCGATTGGTCGGCCCTGTTTGCCGGCACCAGCACGCTGGCGGCCAGCCTCAGCTGGCAGGCGCTGGCGCCGCATCTGGATCAGGAGATCGAGATCGACAGCACCCAGCTGCTGGCACTGGGTGGCATCAGCCAGACCGTCTGGAGCGAGTATGCCGACTGCGCGCAGCGCTGGGGCGCAGACGTCATCGACGCGCTGCTGGCACAGGGTCTGCTGCTGAGTGACGCCCCCCAGCACGCAGCGCCGCGCGCGCGCGACGACACGCTGCGCGCACTACACTGGCGTCCGCTGTCCGCGCTGGCCCACACCTTCAGCCGCTGGCACGATGTGCGGGCCGATACCGGCATGAGCGCGCCCACCTTCCAGCAACTGCTGGACCGCTACGGTCCGCCGCCGCCACCGACGGCGCAACCGAGCGGCTGCGGCGCCGCGCTGGCGTTGCCAGCCGTCGCCCCCGGCGCACTCGATGGCCCGCTGCTGCAACGCTATACCGGCCGCAATTTCGACCGTAGCGCCAGTCTGCCACTGGCGCTGGTGGCGCGCCTGCTGCAGCGCAGCTTCGGGGCCCAGGAACAGCGCACCATCGGCCCCCATGCACACGTGCTGAAGAAGACCAGTCCGTCCGGCGGCAGCCTGCATCCGATCGACGCCTATGTACTGGTGCAGCGGGTCGAGGGCGTCGCACCCGGCCTCTACCATTACCACCCGCTGCAGCACACGCTGCAGCCGCTGCGCCTGCTGGACGCGGACGCCGCCGCCGCGCTGGCCCTGCACATGATGGCCGACCAGCACTGGCTGGCCGACGCCCCGCTGCAGGTGGTGCTGGTGGCGCGCATGGCCCGCAGCTACTGGAAGTACCGCAACCACCACAAGGCCTACAAGGTGCTGGCGCTGGATGCCGGCCACCTGTCACAGACCTTTTACCTGCTGGCGGCCGAAGCCGGGCTGCCGGCCTTCATCACCGCCGCCGTCAACGACGCCGTGGTCGAGCAGGCGCTGGAACTGGACCATTTGCAGCATGCCGTGATGGCCGTCTGCGGCTGCGGCGTGGCCGCCAGCGGCGCCCGCAGCATGGTCGAACTGCGTTACGGCGAGACTGGCGCGATCTGATCGGCAGCCGATGCGTCCAGCGCCTGAATCCCGTCGATCACGGTTTCCAGCGCGGCACCAAAAGCTGCCAGTGCTTCTTCGAACGGCGCCGGGCGGGCCGACAGCAGCACCTGCTCCAGCTCGCCCGCGGTGCGGTGCAGTTCCGGCATCGACAGATTGCCGGCCGCACCGCGCACCTTGTGTACCAGCAGCGTGGCCGGTTCCAGCGCACCCTGCTCGAGTGCCGCCAGCAGATGGGCCGGGCTAGGCGCATATTCGTCGGCAAACTTGCGCAATAGCCGGGCCAGCAACTCGCTGTTGCCCCCCAGCCGCTCGAGCGCCGCCGCCACATCAATGCCGGGTACGGCCAGCGCCGGCACACTGCTCTGGCGCACTGGCAGCGCCGGCGCCACGCGGGCCGGGTCCAGCCGGATCCAGCTGGCCAGCACGGCGAACAGCCGCTCCGGTTCTATCGGCTTGGTCACATAGTCATTCATGCCCATGGCCAGACTGTTTTCGCGGAAACCGGCCACCGCATGGGCCGTCATCGCAATCACCGGCAACTGCGCATGCTGCGGCTGGGCACGGATCCGGGCGGTGGCCTCGTAGCCATCCATTTCCGGCATCTGGATATCCATCAGCACGGCATCGAACTGGCCCAGCGCCAGCAGCGCCAGCGCGTCGATGCCATTGCTGGCCAGCTCCACCTGCACGCCGGCCCGCAGCAGCACTTCGCGCGCCACCTGCTGGTTGATGACGTTGTCGTCCACCACCAGGACCCGGGCCCCGGCGATGCGGGCCGCCGCTTCGGACACGCTGGCGGTGGCACTCACCGGTACCAGCTCCGGCGTCGCATGGCCGAGCGCAGCCAGCAATGCCGCCAGCAGTTGCGCAGGCGTGGACGGCTTGGCCACGCAGCCCTGTATCCCGGCCCGTTCGGCGGCCCGTCCCAGCTGTTCGCGGGCCAGCTCGCTGGCCAGCAGCAACACCGGCAAGGCCGGGCCGGCCGCCGCGGCGCGCACCCGGCGCGCGGTATCGATCCCATCGCCATCCGGCAAGTCCCAGTCGGCCAGCAGCAGGTCGACTGCATGCGTCTGGCACCAGACTTCGGCGCCGCTGGCGCTGTCGAGCGCGTGCGCGTTCAGACCCAGTTCGCTGAGCTGTTGCAGCAGCATGGTGCGGGCCACCGGATTATCGTCCACCACCAGGACCCGGGTGGCGGCCAGCTCGGGCGGCAGGCTCCAGCGCGGGGTGGCGGGCATGGCGGGCGCCAGCGCTCGCAACGTCAGCGTAAAGGCGAAGCAGCTGCCCGTGGCCGGCGCGCTGTCGATCACGATCTCGCCGCCCATCGCGTGCACCAGTTGCTGCGAAATCGCCAGCCCCAGACCCGTGCCACCGTACAAGCGCGTGGTACTGGTATCGGCCTGCGTAAATGCCTGGAACAGACGGGCTTGCTGGTCGGCGCTAATGCCGACCCCGGTATCCTCGACCGCGAAGCGCAGCTGCACCGTGTCGGCGTCGGCCAGCGGCGCAGCCAGCTCGACGCGCAGCGCGATGTGGCCGTGGGCCGTGAATTTCAGCGCATTGCCGACCAGGTTGACCAGGATCTGATTCAGCCGCAACGGGTCACCCACCACATGGGAGGGCACGCCGGGCGCGCTCCAGACCAGCAGCTCCAGCCCTTTTTCAGCCGCCCGCCACGCGAACAGGTCGGTAATCTGTTCCAGCACTTCAGTCAGGGCGAACGGCATCGCCTCCAGCTCCAGCTTGCCGGCCTCGATCTTGGAAAAATCCAGCACATCGTCGATGATGGCCAGCAGATTATGGCCGGCACGGGCGATCTTGCTGAAGTATTCGCGCGGCTTGGTCGGCAGTTCCAGATGCGTGCCCAGCCCGGCTAAGCCTTGTATGGCATTCATGGGCGTGCGGATTTCATGGCTGATATTGGCCAGTAAATCGCTCTTGGCGCGGGTCGACGCCTCGGCGTCGGCGCGCGCGCGCTGCATGGCGCTGATCGCATTGGCCTTCTGGAACGCCGACACAAACGGTTCCTTCAGCGCCTTGAACAGTTCCACCTCGCTGCGCGCAAACGGCGCGCCCTGCT
>JBGSBQ010000041.1:0-14111 GCA_041730475.1 Sphingomonadaceae bacterium | reverse complement strand
CAGGGCCACCTGCTGGTGCACGCCGGCCTGTTGCCGCAATGGAGCGCCGGGCAAGCCATGGCGCTGGCGGGCGAAGTCGAAACCATGTTGCGCGGCCCCGATGTAGCCGGCTTCCTGAGCCAGATGTATGGCAACCAGCCGGATCGCTGGGACGACAGCCTGCGCGGCGCCGAGCGCCTGCGCTGCATCGTCAACGCCATGACCCGGCTGCGCTTCTGCGACGCCGAGGGCGTGATGGATTTCAAGATGAAGGAAAGCGGCAAGGCCGATCCGGCCTCCGGCCTGATGCCGTGGTTCGACGTGCCGGGCCGCGCCACGGCGCAGTACAGCGTGGTGTTCGGGCACTGGTCGGCACTGGGCCTGATGCTGCGGCCGAACTTGATTGGTCTCGACAGCGGCTGCGTGTGGGGCGGCCAGCTCAGCGCGGTCTGCCTTGACGACCGCACGCTGCTGCAGGTCTCCTGTCCGGAATTCCAGCAGCACGCGGGCAAAACCAAGGCTTAGTGCGTGGTATCGGGGTGGATGCCCAGTGCCGCGGCGACGGCCGCATGGGTCGACTCAGCCAGCGTGCGCCGATGCGCGCCCTCGCTGCTGACCGGGGCCAGCACTGCCAGCCGGGCCACCACCGGCGGCCCGTTCAGGATCAACATGATGGACTCGGCGAAGGTGGTCTCACCGATGAAATCAACCGAGGGATGCGTGCTGTTAGCGCCCTCGTGATACGTCAGCGCCATGGCCTGCAGCGGTGCCTTGGCATCGATGGCCGCCTCGAACAGGTTGGCGTGAAACGGCAGCAGACTGCCCTGCGGCGCCGTGGTCCCCTCGGGGAAAAACGCCACCCGCTCGCCGGCCTGCAGGCTATGCACCAGCCCCTTGAAGATGTGGCGCAGATCGCGCTTGCTGCCACGCGAAATGAACACGGTACCGGCCTTCTGCGCCAGCCAGCCGGCCAGCGGCCAGGAGCGGATCTCCGCCTTGGCCACGAAGCGCGACGGATACAGCGACAGGATCACAAAGATATCCAGCCACGACACATGGTTCGCCACCACGGCCGCTTGCTCCAGCACCGGCGCACTGCCGGGTGCCAGCTCCACCGTCACATTACACAGCGCCAGCAGGCGGCGCGACCAGCGCCGGATATGGCCATCGCGCCCGTCCTTGCCCAGCCATGGAAACAGCACGGCACAAGTCGACATTCCGACCAGCACGTGTAACAACACCCGCACCAGGCGGAACATCAGCGAAATATTCACATCACATCCAAAACAAATAAAAACCCCGGTTGGAGGGGTAATGCCGTTCGGCTAAAGTGCAGTGGCGCGCGCTTGCACCCCAAGGCAAGATCTGGGGTCAGACCCGCCGGGACTCGGCGTCCCCGTCTGACCCCCGCTTTGCGTCGGTGGGGTTGGCCAGGCGACCTGCGCCTACGCTGAACAGCATCAACGGCTTTTAGGGGTTAGCGGGCGTTGCGCTGGTAGGCGACCTGGCCGGCGACGATGGTGGCCTGGACCTGGCCGGCCAGCTCATAACCGAGGAACGGCGTGTGCTTGCCCTGACTGGCCAGCGCCGCTGCTTCCACTTTCCAGCGCGCTTGCGGGTCGAACAGGCAGACATCGGCCACGCTGCCGACCGACAGCGTGCCGCTGTCCAGACCAGCGATGCGGGCGGCGTCGGCGGTGATCTTGCCGATCGCGCGCGACAGCACGCTGGCGCCTTCTACCTTCTGGCCGGCGGCGTAGTCGTCGGCCCATTTCAGCGTCAGCGACAGCAGCAACTCAAGGCCGGTGGCGCCGGGCGAGGCTTCGCCGAACGGCAGCAGCTTTTCGTCGTCGTCGACCGGGGTGTGGTCGGAGCACAGCGCATCGACCGTGCCATCGAGCAGGCCGAGACGGATGGCGTCGCGGTCGCGCTGACTGCGGAACGGCGGTGTCACGCGCGCGTTCGAGT
The DNA here is from genome assembly GCA_041730475.1 of Sphingomonadaceae bacterium. GTDB lineage: Bacteria > Pseudomonadota > Gammaproteobacteria > Burkholderiales > Burkholderiaceae_D > Rugamonas. The sequence goes on along the minus strand of JBGSBQ010000041.1, from coordinate 12,164 downwards.
CGAAGAAGCCGATGTCGGCGTCGGTCAGGTGGATGTGGTGGGCGCCGACGTCGCAGGTGACAGGCAGGCCTTCACGCTTGGCGGCACGCACCAGTTCCAGCCCGGCGGCCGAGGACATGCGGCACAGGTGGACGCGGGCGCCGGTGGCGCGCATCAGTTCAAAAATGGTGTGCAATGCGATCGTTTCCGACATCACCGGCACGCCGGACAGGCCGAGGCGCGAGGCCAATGGGCCGCTATGGGCGATGCCACCACGGCCGATGTGGGCGTCCTGCGGGCGCAGCCAGACCGTGTACTCGAAGGTCTTGGCGTACTGCATGGCGCGCAGCAGCACGGTGGTATCTTCGATCGGTTCTTCGGCTTGCGAGAAACCGATGCAGCCGGCTTCGGTCAGCTCGGCCATCTCGGTCAGGGCCGCACCTTTCAGGCCTACCGTCAGCGCGCCCAGCGGGTGTACGTGGGCCTGATTCAGACCTTTGGCGCGGTGCTTCAGCATTTCGACCAGACCCGGTTCGTCCAGCACCGGATCGGTATCCGGCGGGCAGACCAGACTGGTAACGCCGCCCTGCATGGCGGCCTGCATTTCCGATTCCAGCGTGGCCTTGTATTCATAGCCCGGCTCACGCAGCCGCGCCGACAGGTCAACGAAGCCGGGGGCGACCACCAGGCCGCTGGCGTCGATGGTGCGGTTGGCGCTGAAGCCGGCCGGCGCGCTGCCGATGGCGGCCACTTTGCCGTCCACGATAAACAGGTCTTGCTGGCCGTCGATACCGTTGGCCGGATCGATCAGGTGGCCGTTCTTGATGTGTAAGTTCATGCTTGCGTCCCTGCCAAAATGCTCATCACCGCCATCCGCACGGCGATCCCAAACGTTACCTGCGGCAGGATCACTGCCTGTGGGCCGTCCGCTACCGCCGAGTCGATCTCGACGCCGCGGTTCATCGGACCCGGGTGCATGACGATGGCGTCCGGCTTGGCCAGCGCCAGCCGCTCCGGCGTCAGGCCGTAGCTCTTGAAGTATTCCTGCGCCGACGGCAGCAGTGCGCCGCTCATACGCTCATTCTGCAGGCGCAGCATGATGATCACGTCAACGCCCTTCAGGCCTTCATCCATATTGGTGAAGGTGCGTACCCCCAGTTGTTCCAGACCGCCCGGCAGCAGCGTGTGCGGGCCAATCGCGCGCACTTCCGGCACGCCCAGCGTGGTCAGGGCATGGATGTCGGAACGCGCCACGCGGCTATGCAGGATGTCGCCGACGATGGCCACCGTCAGGTTCGAGAAATCTTTCTTGTAGTGACGGATGGTGTACATGTCCAGCAGGCCCTGCGTCGGGTGCGCGTGGCGGCCGTCACCGGCGTTGACCACGTGGACGTGCGGCTGCTTGGTGTCGATCAGGTGCTTGGCGATCAGGTAGGGCGCGCCCGATTGCGCATGGCGCACCACGAACATATCGGCATGCATGGCCGACAGGTTGTCGATGGTGTCCAGCAGCGACTCGCCCTTGCTGGCCGAGGAAGCCTGGATATTCAGGTTGATGACGTCGGCCGACAGGCGCTTGGACGCGATCTCGAAGGTGGTGCGGGTGCGGGTCGAGTTCTCAAAGAACAGGTTGAACACCGATTTGCCGCGCATCAGCGGCACCTTCTTGACGTCGCGGTCGGAGATGCCGACGAAGGACGAGGCGGTATCCAGAATGTGGTTGATGATGGCCTTGGGCAGCCCTTCGGTCGTCAGCAGGTGCTGGAGTTCGCCGTGTTTATTAAGTTGCGGATTAAGCATGGTCTGGTTTGATGGTTAGCGTGAATTGTCCGTCGTCGGCGCGTTGCAGCACCAGCGCCTGCCCTGGTTCGACCGTGACCTTGGCCGCCACGAAATCGGCGGCTACCGGCAACTGGCGCTCGCCGCGGTCGACCAGCGCGGCCAGCATGATACGCGCCGGCCGGCCGTAATCAAACAGCTCGTTGATGGCGGCACGGGTGGTGCGGCCGGTGTACAGCACGTCGTCCACCAGCAGCAGCGTGGCGCCGGCCACGTCGAAGTTGATCTGGGTCGGCTTGACGTCGGCGTGCAGGCCCTTCTTGGCGAAATCGTCGCGGTAGAAGGACACATCGAGCACGCCGAAACGCGCCGTCAGCCCAAGGTCGGCGGCCAGCCGTTCGGCCAGCCATGCGCCGCCGGAATGGATGCCGACGATGGCGGGATCAGTGGCGCCGGCCAGGCCGGCTTTGACTTGCGCCAGCAAGGTCGCGTACAGCGCCTCGGCGTCAAGACTGGAAGAGGAAGTCAGGGTGGACATGGTGGGGCTCAGTTGGCGTCAAAGTATTGTTGCAGGATGATGGCGGCGGCGCGGTCGTCAATGACCTCGCCCCGTTTGGCCGAGATCACGGCCGAAGAATAACGTTCATCGACCAGCTCCACCGGCACATTGAAGCGGCCGTGCAGCTGGTTGGCAAATTTGCGGCAGCGTGCCGTCATCTCGTGCGGCGTGCCGTCCGGGTGCATCGGCAGGCCAACCACCAGCAGCGTCGGCGTCCACTCGGTGATCAGCGCCTCAATCGCGGCAAAGCGCGCCGCGTTGTCGATCGCGCTGATGACTTTCAGGGGCTGGGCCTGGCGTATCATGGTATTCCCCATCGCCATACCGATGCGCTTGACGCCGAAGTCGAAGGCGAAAATGGTGTCGACACTCACAGTGCGGCTGCCTTCGCGCGCTGCTGCGGCTTACGCATGGCCGGCCTCGGAGGTCAGCATCAGCGGATCAATACCGAGCAGCTTCATGGCCGCCACATAGCGGTCTTCAATCGGCAGGTCGAACAGGATGTGGGCGTCGGCGCCCACCGTCAGCCAGCCATTGCGGCTGATTTCATCTTCCAGCTGGCCCGGGCTCCAGCCCGAGTAACCGATCGATACCAGCATGCGCTGCGGGCCGGTACCGGCAGCTACCGCTTCCAGCACGTCGATCGAGGTGGTGAATGCCACTTCGTCGGTCACCGTCAGCGACGAGGAATAGCGCGCGCCCGGCGTGTGCAGCACGAAGCCGCGGTCATCCTGCACCGGGCCGCCGAACATGATCGGTTCATCGACGATGGGCTGATCGAGGCCGCCCTGCAGTTTCAGGTCGATGCGCTCAAACAGCACCTGCATCGTCATGTCGGTCGGCTTGTTGATGACCACTCCCAGCACGCCGCTCTCGTTGTGCTCGCAGACATAGACGACGGTACCGCCAAACACCGGATCCTGCATGGTCGGCATGGCAATCAGAAAATGGTTGGCCAGATTCAGGACCGGCACGCTGCTGAAGCTGCTGCCGCTGGTATCCTGTACGAGGTCGGAGGCAGTTAGAGTTTTGCTAATTTTGCTCTTCTTCATGTGCGATGCTCTCTCTGTCTGCTGGGTGCTGGCTGAACTGGTTTTGTAGCGGTGTTGCTGCGCGAAAAGCGGTTCAGAGCGGCACTGTTACGCTACCATTCGCCGCAGCCAAGTTGCTGATACGCTGCTCAATAGCTGACAGTTTACACTGAATTGTCGCCGCAGCCATGAGTGGCGCCGCTGCGAGCGCTGCCCGGAGCACGCCACAGCGCAAAAATTCGCCCACCTTTTGATAAATTACGCTGACAAAAATGAAACATCATGCTGCCCTGGTCTGGTTCCGGCGCGACCTGCGCGCCTTCGATCATGCCGCCCTGCACCACGCGCTGCTGAACAGCCGTCAAGTGTATTGCGTTTTTGTCTACGACACCACCATCCTTGACCGGCTCCCCCGGCGCGACCGGCGCGTCGATTTCATCCACGCCAGTCTGGCCGAACTGGCCACCGAGCTGGAACAGCTGGGCGGCCACCTGCTGGTACGGCATGCCGATCCGCTGCAGGCGATTCCCGCGCTGGCGGCCGAACTGGGTGTGGATGCGGTCTACACCAACCACGATTACGAGCCGCAAGCGATCACCCGCGATGCCGCGGTGGCGGCCACACTGGCTGCCGACGGCCGCCAGTGGCATAGCTACAAGGATCAGGTGATCTTCGAGAAAAGCGAGGTGCTGTCGCAAACCGGCACCGTGTTTTCCGTGTTCACGCCATACAAGAACGCATGGCTGAAAAAGCTGGCAGCCCATCCAGCGGTGCTGGCGCCGTTCCATGTCGAGCCGTATGCGGCGCAGCTGGCGCCAGCGCCGAACGGTACGCCGGAGCCGCTGCCAACGCTGGAGCAGCTGGGTTTTGAACCGTCCAACCTGCACAGCCTCTCGATCCCGACCGGCATGTCGGGCGCGGCCCGCCTGTTCGAGGACTTCCTGCCACGGCTGGCCGACTACGGCGTGGCGCGTGACTTCCCGGCCGTCAAAGGGCCGTCCTCCCTGTCACTGCATTTCCGTTTCGGCACGCTGTCGGTACGCCATCTGGCGCGCACCGTGGTCGACCTGATGGCGCGTGGCGCCGGCGGCGAAGGGGCGCCGGTCTGGCTGGCGGAACTGATCTGGCGCGAGTTCTACGCGATGATCCTGTTCCACAATCCGCATGTGGTGGCGGGCGCTTACAAGCCGGCCTATGACGCCATCGAGTGGGAAACCGGCGCCGCCGCCGACGAGGCCTTTGCCGCATGGTGCGAAGGGCGCACCGGCTATCCGCTGGTCGATGCCGCGATGGCGCAGCTGAACCAGACCGGCTATATGCACAATCGTCTGCGCATGGTCACGGCCTGCTTCCTGATCAAGGATCTCGGCATCGACTGGCGCCGTGGCGAAGCCTATTTCGCGCTGCACCTGAATGACTTTGATCTGGCCTCCAACAACGGCGGCTGGCAGTGGGCCTCGTCGTCCGGCTGCGATGCCCAGCCCTACTTCCGTATCTTCAACCCGATCACGCAGTCGGAGAAATTCGACAGCGCCGGCAAATTCATCCGGCGCTACCTGCCGCAGTTAAAGGGCCTGAGCGACAAGGAGATTCACGCGCCATGGCTGGTGCCGCGCATGCTGCTGGAACACCGCAACATCACGCTGGGCCGCGATTATCCGCAGCCCATCGTGGCGCATGACGAAGCGCGCAAGCGCACGCTGGAGCGTTATGCCGTGGTCAAAAGCCCGGCGATTGCTGCCAGCAGCACGTCGTCCTGATACGGCTTGCCGAAGTAGGCATTGACCCCGAGTTCCATCGCGTAGTTGCGGTGCTTGTCGGCGCTGCGCGAGGTGATCATGATGATGGGGATATCCTTGGTGCGCTGGTCACCGCGCACGTTGCGGGTCAGGTCAAAGCCGTCCATACGCGGCATTTCGATATCGACCAGCATCAGGTCGGGGCGCTGGCCTTGCAACTGCTCCAGCGCGTCGACGCCGTCCTTGGCCAGCATCACATGGAAGCCTTCGCGCTCCAGCAGGCGCTGCGATACGCGCCGTACCGTCATCGAATCATCGACCACCATGATGGTGCGTTCCTGCGGGCGCAGCACGGAACTGTCACCATCGCCGCCGGCAACGACCGGCAGCGGCTTCAGTTCCGGATGGTGCTCAAGGTGGCTGGCCAGTGCCACCGGATTCAGGATCAGTACGATATCGCCCGATCCCAGCACGGTGGCGCCGGCAATGCCGACCATGCGCGCCAGTTGCGGGCCGATGTTCTTGATCACCACTTCGCGGTTGCCCTGCACTTCATCCACCTGCAGCGCGATCCGCTCATTACCATTTTTCAGCAACAGCACCGGACTGGAACGCTGCAGCGGCGGCGTAGCAACTGCATCGCCGAGTAATTGCGGCAGGTAGTGCAGCACGGCCGGCTGGCCCTGCACCAGCACATGGCCGCGCTGGCGGGCGTCGGAAAGCGCAGCCTCTTTCAGTTGCAGCACCTGCTCGACCAGAATCGCTGGCAGCGCATAGGTGCCGCCACCGGCCGTGATCAGCACCACCTGCGTGACGGCCAGCGTCAGTGGCAGACGAATCGCGAAGCGCGTGCCTTTGCCGCGTTCCGAATACAGGTCGATCCGGCCGCCCAGTGCCTGCGCCTCGGACTGCACCACGTCCATGCCGACGCCACGACCGGACAATTCGGTCAGCGCATCGGCAGTCGAGAAGCCCGGCTCGAAGATCAGGTCCGCCGCTTGCGCGTCGCTGATCTCGTCGCCGTCCGCCAGCAGGCCGACGCTGCGCGCCTTGGCGCGGATCCGTTCCAGATCCAGCCCGGCACCGTCATCGGCAAATTCAATCACCACCTCATTGCCTTGCTGCGCCACTTGTACCAGCAGCTCGCCGGTCTCCGGCTTGCCAGCATCGGCGCGGCCTTCGCGCGATTCGATGCCGTGCGCAATGGCATTGCGCAGCAAATGTTCGAACGGTGCCGTCATGCGTTCCAGTACGCTGCGGTCGATTTCAACGGCGCTGCCGCGGATGTCGAGGTTGACGCGTTTGTCGACTTCCTTGGCGCTCTGGCGGGCGATCCGGAACAGGCGCTCGGAGACGCTGGCAAACGGCACCATCCGCACCCGCATCAGGTCGCGCTGCAGGTCACGCGTCAGGCGCGCTTGCAGGGTCAGGTCGTCGCTGGCGTTGTCCACGCTGCGGGTCAGGCTTTCGTGGAACGAGGCCACGTCGTTGACGCTTTCCGCCATCATGCGGGTCAGTTCCTGCAAGCGGGTGAAGCGATCGAATTCCAGCGGATCGAATTCGCGCTCGCTGGAGATCGACATGCGCGAAGCGATCTGCGATTCGGCCTGCATTTCCACTTCGCGCAACTGGCGCCGCAAACGGGTCAGGTTGTCGGAGAACTCGGACAGCGAGGTGCGCAGCGTCTGGACTTCGTTTTCCAGCTTGGAGCGCGAGATCGATACTTCGCCGGCCTGGTTGACGAGGCGGTCGAGAATGTCGGCACGGACCCGCACCAGCGGCGACTTGCTGGCGCTGTCGTCGTCACTGCCCTGCGTTGGCGCGGGCGTCGGCGCTGCATCGCTGGCATCGGTGGACATAGCGGCCGCCGACTCCGATGATGCGGGATGTTGCAGTTGCTCGAACAGCAGCAGCGCGTGGTCATAGTGGGCCAGCAGTTCTTCGAATGCCGGTGGCGTGGCGGAGCCGGCGTGCACCATGTTTTCGATGTGCGTTTCGATTTCATGCGCATGCTGGCCGAGGCGCATTGCCCCAGCCATGCGGGCGCTGCCTTTGACCGTGTGCAGCACGCGCAGCAGGTTCTTCGCATGGCTGGTGTCGGCCGGACTATGCTGCCATGCGCGCAGGGCCTGACCTATTTGCGGCAGCAGGTCGGCGCCTTCTTCTAGGAATACCGGCAGCAGGTCGGCATCCAGCTCGTCGTGAATGCTGGCGGGGGCGGCCGACAGCACTTCCGGTTCGGCCGGGAGCAGCGCCAGCACTTCGACTTCCGGTTCGGGCTCTGGCTGCGGCGCCCGCTCAGGCAATGGCGCCGACTGCGGCTCCGGCGCCGGTTCGAAATGGGTGTCCCAGCTTGGTTCCGGCTCCGTCGTCGGCGCTGCTTTTGGCTCCGGTTCAGGCGCAGCAACCGGTTCCGGCTCGGGTGCAGGCGCTGGCGCCGCGATCTGGGTCAGTGGCGGCTCAGCGAAAGCATCGTCGAAGGCGGCGTTGAACAGGTCATCGATATCGTCATCGGCCTTGTGCGCTGGCACTTTTTTCGGCGCTGGCGGCGGAGTTACAGGCAGGGGAATGGTGCCACTCAGGTCGTTGTAGGCCTGACGGAACATGGCGTCCAGCGCCGATTCCACGGGTACCGGTGGTGCGACGAGGTGTTCCATCGTCTCCGCCAGCAGATGGTCAAGACGCTCTTCGATTTCCGCGCTGGCGCCGGGCGGGGTGCTGGCCAGCTGCTCGCGCAGCTCCTGCAGCGCGGAGATCAGCTCGGGCTGGGCGGACGGCATGTCGCCCTGCGCGAAACTTTGCAGCATCTGGCGGATGCGTTCAACCGTGAAGTCAAGCAGGTCGTGCTGCACCTGGTCCAGGTGCGGGGCGGGCGGCAACAGCGCTTGCAGTGTCAGTTCCAGCCCGTGCGCCAGTTCGCGCAGGACTTTGAAGCCGACCGTGCCCGAGGTGCCGGTCAGCGTGTGAGCGGCAGCCAGCGCTTCCGGATTCACCGGGCGGCGTGGCTCGTGGCGCCACTCGCCGAAGTCGCGAGTCAGCAAGCGCACCAGTTCGTCGGTTTCGGCCAGATAGATGTTGTACAACGGCAGAGGGATTTCCAGCTCGCCGATGATTTTCAGGTTGTCGTCGCGCGGAGCTGGCGGCGCGGCGATGGTCGGGAATTCAATAACGTTGGCGCCCAGTGCTGCCGGGCGGCTCTCCGGCACAGCCGGCGCCGGGGTGAGCGAAGCTATTGCCTCGAATTCGGCTTCGGAGTCGGCGACCAATTCGTCTGCATCATCGACGACGTCGGCGGCTACTCCAGTAGCGGCAGCATCAACATCAGCGGCAGCAGTAGCGTCAACATCACCGGCAGCAGCAGCGTCAGTGTCAACATCAGTGGCATCGGTGGCATCGGTGGCAGCGGTGGCAGCGGCTGCGATGGCGGCTATGGCGTCGCTGTCAGCCGCGACGTCTGCGTCCGCGTCAGCTTCGGTGCCGGGTTCGTCGACCGCTTCGGCTTCCTGCCCGGTGATGGCCTCGGCATCGGCAGACTCGCTGCTGGCTGGCAGGCCTTCCTGTACGCGCGTTGCAGCGGCAATCGAGGCTTCGGCGTCACGCGCCGAATGGCCGTTGGCGACCAGCTCGCGCACCCATGCCCCCAGCTCGCAGGAGGCGCGCTCCAGCAGTGCAAATAGTTCCTCGCTGGCCGGCCGCTCCTCGGCCAGCCACACATTCATCACGCGCTCGATACTATGCGCAGCATCGGCAAACTGGGTTAGCCCAACCATGCGCCCACTGCCCTTCAGCGTATGGAAGGAACGCCGCAGCATGGTCAGATTCTCCTGACTGCCTGCTTCCGCCCGTGGCTTGGCCAGCGTCGCATCGACAAACAGCAGCACTTCCTGCGCCTCGGCGATAAAGATTTCGAGCAGCTCCGCGTCCACCGCCGCATCGCTGCCGGCAACCGGCACCGGCGTTGCAGGCGGCACCGGTGCCGGCAACGGCGCTGGCACCTGCTCGTCAAGCATCGGAATCGATTCGCTGGCCGACATCTTGCGGAAAGGTACAGAACGGAAGGTGCCATGCTCCGCATCGAAGGCAAAGCGCACGCGCGCGCCGGCCGCGTTCTGCGCCAGCATGTCAACGAAGAAGCCAAGCGCACCAACGTTCTGTGCGATGTCGTCCAGGGCCTTCGGCTCCTGCGCCGGATCGCCACTGCCGTTGGCCAGTGCCTGCACTGCCGCCTTCACGTGCTGCGCCGCGTGCATCGCATCGTCCTGATCGAGGATCGCCAGCGCGCCCTGCAACTGATACAGCACCGGATCCAGCTCCACCAGCGCCGGCCGCCGCGCCGGATCGGCGTAGTATTCGTCCAGCACCTTCTCCACCTGACGCAGCCCGGCCTTCATCTCCATCGCCAGCGCCACTACGGTATCGTCCTGCTGCATCTGGCGCGCCAGCGTGCCTTGCCACTGCGCCGGTTCCGGCGGCGTGTCGCCGGACACCAGCGCCAGCAAGCGCGCGCCAATGGTGTCGGCATGGGCCGCGAAATCATCCGGCAGATGGCGAATCTGCTGCAAGCCATGTTCGGCGAACAGCAAGGCCGTCGCCATTTCCAGCGCCAGCTCCTCGCTGCGGCCTGCACTGATGGCGCGTTTGGCGACATCAGCCAACTGCCGCATCAGCGCGGCCAGTGCCGGCAATTCCAGCTGCTGGCAATCGGCCGCCACATCGGCCAGTGCGGCGCCGAACGCGGCGTCCAGATCCGGATCGATTTCCGCATTCGCCAGCCGGTCCCAGCTCGCCTTGGCCTGCGCCATGCTGCCCTTGGCGCGTTCCAGCGCTGCCGCATCGATCTGGCCGTAACGCTTGTCTTCGTAGTTGGCCGGCACCAGACCATCGAGCGCAAACGCGCGGCGCAACTGGCGCGCCAGCTCCGGCGTGTCAGCGCCGTCGTCGGCAGCGATGAAGAACAGCGCATCGCGCAGCATGGCCGGCGGCTGCGCGGCTGTGCCCTGACTCAGGCGGCGAATCTGCAGATTGATCAGGCCAAACAACTGCTTGACCGACAGCCCACCCGCCAGGCGGCCACTGGCCACCAGTTGCGCAAAGGCCTGCATCGCCAGCCAGAAACTGCGCGCCTGCGGGTTCTGCTGGGCATCAGCCACCTGCGTGACTGCCGCCAGCAAGGCGGCGGCATGCTCCTGCTGGGCCGCCGCCTCGGTGCTTTTCATATACGGCAGCAGCGCGCGCTCGAAGCGCTGGCGGCAGGCCGTGTAATCGGGGGCCGCAGCCACGGTCGGCGCCAGCGGCAGCGCCGGCAACTGCGACAGGTCAGGGAAAAACAGGTCGGCCGGGTGGATCCGTTCGGCGCCCAACATCTGCTGCAAGGCGCGGTAGTAAGGGAACAGGCGCAATGGCTGCGAAGGCGCACCCTCCAGCAGCTCCTGCAGATACTCGACCAGCGCCTGATACAGCTGCGTCACTACCTGTACGTGGTCGGTACTGCATTTGACGCTGCCATCCTTGAAACGGTCCAGTGCCGTCTCGGCCAGCTGGGTCAGCGCTACCACGCCATCGATATCGACCATTTGCAGCGCGCCGTGGGCCTGATGCAGGTGCGACTTCGCATGCTGCAACTGGGTCGCCTGATCCTCCGGCGCCCGCCCCCCCGCTTCCACCAACGCCGTCCGCGAACGGCCCAGCGCTTCGCGGATCTCCACCATTACCCAGGAAAGCGGCCCGGTATCGATCTGCGCTGGCGCGCTGTGCGGAATGTCAGTATTGGTCATACGGGTCATGGCCTTTGAATGGTCGTGCTACGGTGTTCTGCTGAGGAGTTCAAGACGCGATGCGGAAGCGCGCCACCGAGTTTTTCAGTTCCTGCGCCAGCACCGACAGCTTGTGAATCGACTGCGCGGTTTGCTGCGTGCCGCTCTGGGTCTGTTCGGTCACGGACAGGATGTGCTGGATATTCTGCGCCACCCCGCTGGCCGACGTGGCCTGCATGCTGGTCGCGGTCGAAATCCCGGAAATCAGTTCGGCCAGCCGGTTCGAGACCTGCTGGATATCGGTCAGCGCCGCGCCGGCCGCATCGGACAGACGCGCTCCTTCGACCACGCCCTGCGTCGATTTCTCCATCGCCGCCACCGCATCGTGGGTATCGGTCTGAATCGTGCGCACCAGCGCGCCGATCTGCTTGGCCGCTTCGGCCGAGCGCTCCGCCAGCCGCTGCACCTCTTCCGCCACCACCGAGAAGCCGCGCCCCGCCTCGCCGGCCGATGCGGCCTGGATCGCCGCGTTCAGCGCCAGCACATTGGTCTGCTCGGTAATGTCGGAAATCAGCTCGGTGATTTCGCCAATCTCCTGCGACGATTCGCCGAGTCGCTTGATGCGCTTCGACGTATCCTGAATCTGCTCGCGAATCTCGTGCATGCCCTTGATCGCATTTTCCACCGCCGTCGAGCCCTGCTGGGCCGCCGCCACCGACTGCCGCGCCACGTCGGCCGACTCGCTGGCCGAACGCGACACGTCGGTAATCTCATTGGCCATCCTGACGACGGTGGCGCTGGCGTCCTGTATCTCGCGCGACTGCTGCTGCGATGCCTGCAGCAGGTCACTGGAAATGCTTTGCGCATGGGTCGACGCCTTGGTCACCTGTTCGGCCGTGGCCGTGACCCGGCCCACCAGCCCGCGCAGTTCCTCGACCGTGTAATTGACCGAGTCGGCGATCGCACCGGTGATGTCTTCCGACACCGTGGCCTGTACGGTCAGGTCACCGTCGGCTACTTCCTGCAGCTCGTTCATCAGGCGCAGAATCGCAGCCTGATTCTGGTCGTTCATGGACTTGGCTTCTTCTTCCTTGCGCTGCGCCTGCTGGCGCATGGCTTCCGCTTCCTGCCGCCGACGGTCGGCGCCACGGGTGCGGTTGTGCGAATCCTGCAGCAGCACGCGGCCGATCGCGGCCGCCGACAACAACGTCAGCATGCCGCCGGCCACCATCAGCCAGAACGTCAGGTCGAGCGAATCCTGGTCGATCCGATAGCTTTGCTGCACTGCGCGCCCGGCTGGCGGCACTGCAGCAAAGCTATCGGA